>JAIRMA010000037.1 GCA_031259085.1 Christensenellaceae bacterium | reverse complement strand
GTTCTCTAGATTTTATATAACTATAAGAAATATTTATTAATTCACACATATTTATATACATAATTTCCTGTACCAACGATTTATTTTAATAAAAACTCGGATTTTATATCATTTTGCTTGACAAATCGGAAATATTATTATAAAATAGTAATAAATATTTATAACCGAGGATTTAAATGTCGAGAAAAAAAATTGTTCAGAGTTATATTAGATATAATGAAAATGTAACAGATGGCACTTGTTATGCTGTTTTTCTGCCAGCTGACAGGAGACATGGCGGAAAAGATTTATATTTAGGTATAACTGTAGATAAAAAAAATCAAATATTCTATAACAGGAGGATTGGATATTACAAATTCACTATTGAGGACGGTATTCAACCCGTTGATCCAGATATAATTGAATACTATGAGATTCTTAAAAAAAGAAACAAGATACAAATGAGTGCACCATTGGTTTTGGATTATGGTGATGTTTGGTTATTTAATGAATTGATAACACAGACAGGAATTAAATCTGTTTTTAAAGAAGTTTTATCAAACGAGTCAGACACATTGTTAGCTCTCATTGCATTCAAAATTCTAGATACTAACGCAAATTGTTATGCAGAAAGATGGTATAGTACCTCATTAGCTAGATTCTTGTATCCAAATGCAAAGTTGGATTCACCACGTATTAGTGAGTTTTTGGAACGCTTGGGAACAGTAGAATCAAAACAAGCATTTTTTAATCACTACGTTCCTTTTTTTAAGAATTTACCAGATGTATCTGAAAATGTTTTAATTGATAGCACTGGATTACAAACAGATGCCCACTTTGACAGTGCTAAAATTAGCAATCATAATGGCATCGTAAACAAAGAATCACGACTTATTTATGTTGTTGAAAGGAATACTGGATTACCAGTATATTTTCGGTCTGTTCCAGGAAATATTGTGGATGTAACAACCTTAAAAATCACATTGGATCATTTAAAAGCATATGATTTAGATGCTAAACACAGTATTCTTGACGCTGGATACTGTTCTGAAAAAAACATTGTAGAATTATTCAAGAAAAATATACCTTTTCTAATTAGAATGCCAAATGGATTATTAGCTAAAAAACTGATAACACAAAATGGTTCTGATATAATGTCTACAAATAATTTAATAGAATATAATCAAAGAGTAATGTTTATTAAAAAAGTTGCAATTACTTTATATGATCACGAATGTTATATTTATATATCAATTGATCTAGAGAGAAAACAAGACGAGGAATACAAAGCTTACATTAAATATCTGGAGAACAAAGATAAGAAGATTTTTAAGAAGGAAAACGCTAATTCTAACATCCCGATGGGTGGTTTCATATTAATATCATCAAATGATATGACAATTGATGAAGTTTTGCCTCTCTATTATATGAGACAAACGATAGAACAAACATTTGATTATCTTAAAAATGATGTCTGTATGCTTCCAGTACGGAACAGTAAAGCTGAAACATTTAATGGACATTTGCTTTTATCATTCATGGCAACGATTGCAATTATACTCATAAAACGACATGCTAAAAAACGCAAGAAACTTGCAAAATTTCCAGCAACACAAATATTACAATCAATGCGATGCATTAAAGGCGAATTAATAAAAAATCTAATAATTCCGACTGAACCAGACAAATACGCAAACTTAATAATAAAAGAATTAAATTTGGATGGTCCATCACCAATAAAAATATAGTTATAAAATTTGATGAGAACTACGGGTTAATTATCATTTTTGACACTCTTATCAAAATAAAGTGTGTAAGTATTGACTTATAATGCATTATAGTGCATAATATCTTACGGAGTTGGTTATGGAACGCTTAATAGTTGATAAATTTATAAAATGGAAAAACTCTTCTAACCGCAAGCCCATACTTTTAAAGGGCGCAAGACAAGTCGGAAAGACGTTTTCCTGCCTTGAATTTGGAAGAAACCATTATGATAATGTCGTTTACTTCCACTTTGAAGGCGACGAAAGCTCACTGCATCCGATTTTTGATATTGATTTGAATCCCCACCGCATTATCGATGATCTAGCTTCTTATTCCAGGCAGACGATTATGGAAGAAAAAACCCTGATTATTTTCGATGAAATCCAAGCCTGTGAAAAAGCTTTAACCTCTTTGAAATATTTTTGCGAGTTTGCGCCAAAATATCACATTATAGCGACGGGTAGTCTTTTAGGTCTGGCAATTAACAGAGGCAACTTCTCTTTCCCAGTAGGTAAAGTACATATGATGACTATGTATCCCTTATCCTTTGAAGAATTCCTTCTAGTGACCGGAAATGAGCTTCTCTTTAAAAAAATAAAAAGTGCCTTCAATAGCTTTGAGCCGTTGCCGCGCCTCTACCACGAACAGGCTCTGGCATTATACCGCAAGTATCTTGTGGTCGGAGGTTATCCGTCTGTTGTCAATAGCTATATTAAAGAGAACGACTTTAATGCCATCCGGGCCGAACAGGCAAATATCGCCGATTCGTATATTTCCGATTTGGCTAAATATGCAACCCCAAACGTAACGGTCAGAAGTATAGATATATTCAACACCCTGTCTTCACAGCTCATAAAAGAAAATACAAAATTCCAATACGCTGTTATCAAAAGTAATGCTCGCGCAAAAGATTATGAGCTGAGCTTACAGTGGCTTAAAGCGGCAAACGTTGTGCTTGAAAACATTAAAATCACCGAAGGTAAATTGCCGCTTCCCATATACGAGCAAATCGAATCATTCAAGATTTATTATTCTGACGTAGGACTGTTGTCCTTTAAGTCCGGAATAGTCCCCAAGGATATTATTTCAAGCAGCAATGTCTCTGACAAGGCAAGAGGATTACTTGCAGAAAACTATGTTGCCGAACAACTGATTGCCAGAGGACATAAACTCAATTATTGGGAATCAAACGGTACCGCTGAAATAGATTTTGTGCTGCGCCTCGACGATTGTGCAATTCCCATTGAAGTGAAATCCGCCGATAACGTACGCGCGCGAAGCCTTAACAGCTATATCAAAAAATATAAGCCTGACTACGCTATCCGTATTTCCGCTAAAAATTTTGGTTATGAAAACGGAATTAAATCTGTCCCTCTTTATGCTGTTTTTTGTATAGAATAATATCATTTGCCGTTACCTCAATAATTGCCTATCTTAGAAGGTTTAGGTGCTGGTTTTTTCGCTGACGGTTGAAACCTGGTCATGCCTGCAAAATATCTAAAGGACCTGGTGAAAAATGCTAATTTTCCTCAAAAACGCTTGCTTAAGAGATTTAACTATTCAAATTTGAATTTTTGCTTAATTAATCGGATAAATCCTAAATTATTCTAATGGCGCGAGTGACGAACATTCAAACCAGCGACAACAGCAAGCAAATATTTGCCGAAAATCTAAATATAACCAGTTCTCCAACCAACGTCATGACAGGTCAAGGCGACAATCAACGATCAGTTGAGTTGAGCACGATGTGGTGTAGCCTATTTGTGAAATGTGAAAAAGGATGAGATCCTCGCTACAGAAGTTGGTAGCTTTGAGATATTTGAAAAGCGCTTGCACTTCAGAGACCGTTTTACTTCTCTACATGAACTGTTCAGCGATTATGAGATTGACGGTTAAAACCTACCATGCACTCATCATGGATGCGCTTCACGGTGATAGGCAATGTGCCAATCAGAATCAGCAGTTTTTCTACGGCATCTCCACGAGTGTGGAGCGCAAGGCGACTGGTGCAAAAATCACTTATCGGTGGCTATCGTTTAACCCACTTCGCTTAAAAGCATTACAATACATTTCGCTGAAAATTTGCATCGATAAGGGTGACGGACAGAATGTCCTCGACTGTGCAGAGTGGTTTATTCGTAAAATCAACATGAGCAAAGCATTGATGAAAAAAACATTTACCTTTAACTCACAACAAATCACATAAAACAATTGTAACTCAAGAGCGAATTTGTTATAATGACAACCAGAATTCGAAGGGGAGGTATTCAAAATGAATGAAGATAACAACATACCTATACTAGAACCGCGGGTTAACCTTGAGGACATCGCAAAGCACCTGAGTGTTAGCACCGATACCATCCGTGGCTGGATTAATAAAGCAACTATCCCCTACAGTCGAGCGGCTATTTGATGCAAGAACAGCGTATGATGATTTAGAATCGCTTTTGGAGGTGTAACAATGAGCAAGAAGAAAACGCCGAATGAGCTGCGAATTCGCAACAGCACCGCAGAATTCCTAACATTCGTATATCAAACAGGTGGCGATGGTGTTGACGTGCGCGTTCAGGACGGTACCGTATGGTTGTCGAAAAAACACATGGGGCAGTTGTTTGACACAACGTCCGACAACATCGGTCTGCATCTAAAAAATATCTTTTCTGAAGAAGAATTGAACGAATCGGCAACTACCGAGGATTTCTCGGTGGTTCAAAACGAGGGTGGACGCAACGTGAACCGCACGATAACGCACTATAACCTTGACGCGATTATCGCAATTAGTTATCGCGTTAATTCGAAACGAGCCACAGCTTTTCGTCAATGGGCGACAGGGGTTTTGCGTGACTACACCTTGCGCGGGTATGTAATGGATAGGAAGCGCATGGAAAACGGCGCGTTTCTTGACGATGATTACTTCGAGCGTTTGCTTGAGGAAATTCGTGAGATACGACTGTCTGAGCGTAGGTTTTATCAAAAAATCACAGACATCTACGAAACCGCGATGGATTATGACAAGTCGTCTATGCTGACCCGCGAGTTCTTTGCCAAGGTGCAGAATAAGATGCGCTATGCCGTACACGGACATACCAGCGCCGAACTCATATACAAACACGCTGATGCAGATAAGGAGCATATGGGATTGACGAATTGGGCGAATAGCCCCAGCGGGCGAATCGTAAAAGGCGATGTAAGTATAGCAAAAAATTATCTTTCGGAGAGCGAACTCGACAATTTGGCCCGTATCGTAAACGCCTATCTTGACTAGCAGAAAGTCGTGCTAAAAGGAAAATCCCAATGACCATGGCGGACTGCGCTGAGCGGCTGGACATCTTCCTCTCCGCAGATGATCGTGATGTCCTGCAGGACGCGGGCAAGATAACGGCGAAAATAGCCCAAGTACACGCCGAAAGCGAGTTTGAGAAGTACCGCATCATTCAAGCCCGCCTGTTCCAAAGTGACTTCGACCGCTTCATTGAACTTGAGGAACACGCTAAAAACAGCAACAAAGGTATGGACGGTGAAGGTTAATTGAGAGAGGTTGCTCGTGGAAGCCACGAAACCTTGCGTGGCGGCAAAAATGGTATTCCTGTGGTTATATTAGAACACATAACGCCGAGCGAGGTCAACCAGACGAAATGGAGCGTGAATAGCTAAAATATCTTCACTAAGACCTTCCGCAAAGGTAAAGTGCTGTTTGAACGGTGCTGAGCTTATCTAAAAAAAGCGGCAGTCGCGCCTGTGGACGGCATCTGCTCTGGCGACATCACGGTCATTGAGGCTTTATTGTCACGTCTTTCGGTGACCTTTTACCTTTCGTTATTCAGAAGGACACCTTTTTTGACTACGCCGTTAGTTAAGTCGCTGGTTCGCTTTAGCAAAACGCCAGTGAGAACACTTTAGAAACTATGAATTTGACCTGCTCTCTATGGACAGCAACGCCGACTTCTGGAGGGTTTGTGGGCGTTGGCGAGGCAAAACAAGCATATAAGAAGATCCTTGCGTCCTGGACAAACTGGTCAAATCTAAATTTGTCGATATGCTTGGATCCGATAAGAAACCTTAAAAGATGTCAAATGTAGGTTACTGAAGTGTTAGCGATGGCACTTCAAACGAGTTTTCGGCTATTTTTATCACAAAAAAAGAATAAAAATTACTTTCTTGCAAATCTTTTTAAGTCAAAGATAATGATAATTTTTCTGTTTATATAAAAACTAAAAAAAATCATTATTTTTAGGCTGTGAAAAGCTAGAATAATAGGGCTTAGTGTATACTTCTGGAGACATTATTCACCATTCCCTTTATACTCATTTGATACATAGACTAAAAAGAGAAAGTATTATTATGACAAATCACCGCTTGCATAATAATAAATACTTAAAATTGTAAAACAACCTGAATTGGTTATTTCATAATCAAATGTAGCATTTATAGATTCTGCAAAATTAGAGGTCGCAATTAGTTTTGTCAATTCCCTAGATAATATTTCATCTTTGTCCATTAAAAAATCAAACTCCTCCTCAGTTTTTATTAATTCGCTATATTCATATGTTGTGATGTAAAAGGGGAATGCGTTGGTAGTATATTTAGACATTTTATAATATTCAAAAGGTATTTCAGTATAGTTAATTACAGACTCCTTTAAAGTCAAAAATGATTTTGAGTATTGCTTGCCAGATAGCTCATATTTGACTTGTTTGTTAGTAAAGACTAGGTGTTTTTGTATTACTAATTGTCCAGTGATTATCCCACTTGCATGTACTGCTTCAAATCCTTCATTATTTATTCTGTATGGTGCAATTAAAACATCGCCTTTAAGTACAGATTGTCCAACTTTTACTAAGGCAGTGCCACTTGACACAGTTATACTTGTTATCGTCCCATCAAATTTTGCAATAATTGGTTTTGGGGTTAAATCAATCTTCTCAAGTGACGTGCGGATATCAATTACTAAGGTTGTTTTAGATTTATAAATGTCAACATTGGAAATGTTATCTAATTCATATATTTTATCAGGTATCATTGCATAATCCACGAAAAAGTTAATACCATATTGATTAATGCCTGCGTCAGAAATGATATTATTTATTAATAATTGTTGATCTGATGATGCGCCAATAATTTTAATATCAGTTACACAAATCGAATATAGATATGAAATATAAATGCAAATAATCAGCGATAAGATTATAAAAAGAAGACAAACAAAGTATTTTTTCTTAGTATTTTTGTTTATGCATACATATTCAATGTCCATAGAATCTAGAAAACTGTTTATTGTGCTGTTATATTTTAAGTCAACACCAAACTTCATTGAGTGATTATCTAGTTTTCTAACGTTGTACAAATTGGCAATCTTAGACAGTTTGTTTAATGAAAATAATAAATTGGTTTTAATCAGATATTCAATCCTTGAGTTTTTTCTTTTTTTCGATGCCATTAATCTCCCCTTTAATATACAGCTCAAAGGCTCCAATGAATTCAATTCTCAGGTTTTGGCCATCTACAATTATAATAGTATTTCCTACCCGCATAGTTATTTGATTTTTTGTAAAACCATAAACCAAAAGTCGGCCCTCAATTAAAGCAGAAGTTCCATCATACAATGAGATTTTAAAGCCTCCAACAAAAGCATCTGGAGATAGAGTTGTTCTTGATACTGCTTTGTTATAGAGTTTCATCAAATTATTATATGCATTAATACTCAACTATATTTTCATACAAATCCAAAGGTATAGAACATTAAAAAAACGACAAGTTATTTCTCGAGCTTGGTAAAAAAATTTTATAGAATAAAGTTGAACATCGGGATTTTTTTGAATCCTGATTTCATCTAAGATGCCTGATTTCTCAGCAAAGATTCGTGCATGGTTATTAATTCTTTTACAAATTATTGAATACTTTCTAAGTCTGACTTTTAGCTGCAAATCTGCGTGAAATCCACATTTAAGACAAAAAAAATTTAAATAAATATATTAAATTTCATTCATAATTTTCGCGCTCCCTCAAATCCTTGAAATTTTTAAGAATAAATATAATATAAAATAATATAAGAAAAACATCCGAATATCTGCAAAGATTTTGGGCTAAAAAACGGCATAAAGTATCTAGCATACCTACGTATGGTGTATTATACTCTTTAAATAGCAACAACACAAGATGCGTAGTTTCTAGAACAAATCCTGTATTTGGCAGTTCATTTAATAATTATAATGTGAATTTTTATAGCTGTAAATATATACTTATTTTACTAATAGCCATATCACCAGCTTTGACTATTCCTATAAAAATAAAGTTAAAGCTACAGTCTATCGTATTGGGCTTTAGTAGATAGCGGATAACATTTAGAGATGGTTCATGTTCATATATGAATGAATATTAGGCTTTTATATGACCTGGAATTTTTATAAACCTGGATTAATAAGAGTTGACACTATTTGGATAATCTGATGTCAAAATTGGTGGTTATAATGAGCTAGTAATGCTTAGGTCTCAAACAGAAAAAGGCGGATCTTTTAAGATTTAATTTATTTGATTTTAATAATGACTACAGAAGATATAAGACAATGATGCATGATAGGACACGAACGTAGCTTTAAGTATGTACTTGAAGTTTTAAGCCTATTAAGGAAATGAGTCATAAGTCAAATAACATTAAAATAATGATAAAGCAGGGGCATCTATTTTTATGCATAATAAGGATCAGTAAATTAGGATTTATTGAGTGATAAGCCAAAATAAAATCAAAAAAACAAATCGTAGAAATTCTTTATATATCATGCTATTTATTTGATATATCTTAACTATTATGCTAAAATATAGCTAGGAAAATGAGTTGAAATATAACACTTTCAATCTAACTAATTTCAAACAACGTTTTAAAAGTGTTATGATTTAAGCACACAAGGAGGAATGAGGTGGCATTCACTATCATTGAATCGGATAGATGTAAGGGATGTTCATTATGCATCGGAGCATGTCCTAAAAAAGTTTTAGCAATAGGTACGGAATCAAATAAATCAGGTTATTATACGGCAGTAGTAGTGGCTCCTGAAAAATGCATAGGGTGCTGTCTTTGCGCTTTTATGTGTCCAGACTGCTGTATAACTGTCGATAAATGATACATATTAAAAATCAATAAAGATGTAATGATACAATTTACCTAAGACTAAGAGATACAAATAAATTTCATTTTATTTTTAAGTAAATTAATACTAAGTGAACAATGAATTATTAACAATACTCAAACATGTGGAGTGACTTGAAGACACAAAGTGAACGCCATAGACGGTAACATAAAAATGAGGTTAGTGAATAAATATGAAATTAAGCGATAAATCTATTAAGATGATTAGTAAAGACATAAAAGGAAGAATTATATGAGAGAACTAATGAAAGGGAATGAGGCTATTGCTGAGGCTGCAATCAGAGGTGGCTGCAGAGCTTTTTTCGGATATCCAATCACCCCACAAAATGAAATTCCAGAATACATGAGTTGGCGGTTGCCAGAGGTTGGTGGTTGTTTTGTTCAAGCTGAAAGTGAAGTCTCCGCAATCAATATGGTGTATGGAGCTTCTGCTAGTGGAGCTAGAACTATGACGTCGAGCTCGAGCCCTGGTATCAGTCTGAAGCAGGAAGGCATAAGTTATATATGTGGGGCAGAGTTGCCATGCGTAATAGTAAATATGGTAAGAGGTGGCCCTGGGTTAGGTGGAATACAACCTGCCCAGTCTGATTATTTCCAGACGGTCAAGGGCGGAGGTCATGGTGATTATAAAATGCTAGTTTATGGGCCTGCTACAGTACAAGAAGCAGTAGACATAATGTATAATGCTTTTGATAAGGCTGATCAGTATAGATTACCTGTTATGTTGTTAGGTGATGGTATGTTAGGACAGATCATGGAGGCAGTTGAAATTCCTCCAATGAAAGACCCTGCCAAATTCCCTAAAAAACAGTGGGCTACTGATGGTACTGGCATAGGCAAGGACAGACGGATAATTAACTCGCTTTACATTGAACCTGATCAACTAGAAGAAGTAAATCATCGTCTTTTCAAAGTATACGAAATGCTTGAGATGCAAGAAGTTAGTTTTGAAAAATATATGATAGATGATGCTGAGATTGTGATTGTAGCTTATGGCACCGTTGCAAGGATTGCTAAGAGCGCTGTCAATATATTAAGAGAGCAGGGTGTAAAAGCAGGGCTCTTGAGACCAATTACTCTTTTCCCGTTCCCGTCTAAGGTTATAGGTGAAATCGCAAATAAAAAATGTGTTAAGAGTTTTCTAGCTACTGAGCTTAGTATGGGTCAAATGGTCGAAGATGTGAGACTTGCTGTTAATGGTGTTAAACCTGTTCGTTTTTTTGGAAGAACAGGAGGCAATGTGATGTTGCCTGAGGATATTGTGAAAGTTGTTAAGGAGGGGAAATAAATGGCAATTGTATTTAAAAAATCAAAAATGTTAACAGATAAGCCATTTCATTATTGCCCAGGGTGTACGCATGGTATTGCTCATCGTTTAGTAGCAGAGGTTTTAGAAGAAATTGGAGCGGAGGGGAATGTAATAGGCATAGCTCCAGTAGGCTGTGCAGTGTTTGCATATAACTATTTTAATTGTGATATTCAACAAGTAGCTCACGGTCGTGCCCCGGCAGCAGCCACGGGAGCTAAACGCTGTAATCCTGATAAAATAGTTTTTGCTTATCAAGGTGATGGTGATCTTGCAAGCATAGGAACAGCGGAGATTGTACACGCTGCTGCGCGAGGTGAAAACATAACTGTTATATTCATTAATAATGCTATATACGGGATGACTGGCGGGCAAATGGCGCCTACCACATTAATAGGTCAAAAATCTACTACGTCACAAGCGGGGCGCAGTGCAATAGTTAATGGTAATCCAATACGGGTTTGTGAATTGTTAGCTGTGCTAGATGGCCCGTCCTATATTGAAAGAGTATCACTAGGTGATGCGGCAGGTGTGATAAAAGCAAAAAAATCCGTAAGAAAGGCCTTTGAAAACCAAAAAGCTGGGAAAGGATTTTCTCTCGTAGAAATGTTGTCTACGTGTCCAACTAACTGGGGAATGCAACCATTAGATGCATGTGCCTTTGTTAAAAAAGAAATGACTAAAGTTTTTCCACTTGGTGTCTTTAAAGATATATAAAAGGAGTTAATTATGGAAGAAAAAATAATCATAGCTGGATTTGGTGGACAAGGTGTTTTGAGTTTAGGACAGTTCATAGCATATTCTGCTATAGAAGAAGAAAAAGAAGTCACATGGTTACCTAGTTATGGACCTGAAATGAGAGGTGGGACGAGCAACTGTAGTGTTGTTGTGTCTGATGTAGAAGTAGCAAGCCCTATAATCTCTTTCCCAGATTTTCTAATAGCTATGAATAAGCCAAGTTTATATAAATTCCAAGATCGGGTAAAGCCAGGCGGATGTATAATCGTAAATTCATCTTTAATCCCTGATAAAGTGGAACGTAGTGATGTTAAAGTTCTGTATATTGACGCTGTAACAATGGCAATTGAAGCAGGGAATGCCAAAACAGCAAATATTGTGATCCTAGGTGTTTATATTAAACATAGTGGCTTGTTTGATAAAGTTAAAGTTTTGCAGGTGATCGAAAAAAAGTTTGCAAACAAACCCAAAGTCATCCCAGCAAACATAAAAGCTTTTGAATTAGGATATAACATTTAAAAAATTTGTATCATTTAATATTAAAATGAGGTTAAATATGCAACGCAAATCAGGTGTACTGCTCCCAATAACAGCGTTAATGAGTGAATATGGAATAGGTGATTTTGGACAAAGTGCCTATTCGTTCATTGATTTCATAGTCGGAATGGGTTTTTCAGTATGGCAAATTCTGCCTATTACCATTTTAGGCGCGGGGAACTCCCCATATAGTGGAACCTCCGCTTTTGCAGGTAACTTTCTACTGATTGATCCAGAATCAATCCCAGACAAATTTTTGTCACATGAAGAAAAAAATTCATTTAAATATAATGGATCTCCGTACAAAGTGGACTATGAATTCGCAAGAACCAAAAAATACGACCTTTTAAACCTTGCCTTTTCTAGGTTAGATGAGGAGTATAAAGAAAAGATATCCGAATTTTCAAAAGAAAATACATATTGGCTAGATGATTATGCTTTGTTTATGGCAATATCTGAAATCAAAGGATACAATTTTTTGAAGTGGAATAATGGATACAAGTTTAGAAGAGTTGATCCGATGAGAAAAGCGAATATTGAATTTGAGAACAGAATTAATTATTATAAGTTTGAACAATATCTCTTTTATATTCAATGGGAAAATTTAAAAAAAGTGGCTCGAGAGAGAGGGGTAACTATTTTTGGGGATATGCCAATTTATGTGTCGTTACAGAGTGCAGATGTTTGGGCTAACCCAAAAATGTTTGAATTAGATGCTAACTTGAACCCCAAAAGAGTTGCTGGAGTTCCACCTGACTATTTCAGTGAAGATGGACAATTATGGGGCAATCCATTATATAGTTACAAAAAAATGGAGAAAGATAATTTCAAGTGGTGGGCATCTCGAATTAAACATAATCTGAAATTATACGATATGGTTCGAATTGATCATTTTAGAGGGTTATATAAATATTGGGCGATACCACAAGCGTCTAACTCCGCAAAAACTGGAGAGTGGGTAGTTGGCCCACAATATAAAATCTGGGATGCGATAAAAGGTGAAATTGATAATCTCAACATCGTAGCAGAAGATTTAGGGATAATTGATGATGATGTCAGAAAATATCTAAGTGATTTGGGATTTCCTGGAATGCGTGTTTTCCAATTTGCCTTTGATGGAAAAAGGGAAAATCCGCATCTTCCATATAATTACAACAAAAATGTTGTGGCATATACCGCAACGCATGACAATAATACTACATTAGGTTGGCTCTATTATTTAGATCAAGCGACAAGAGAGCAGGTTTTATTATATCTCGAATCCGAAAATTCTGAGTGGGGAGCAGGTGGCGGCATGTCGCCTGCAGTACAGACCGCAGTTAAAGATATCATTGCATCTGCAGCAAACATGGCGATAATACCATTTCAAGACTTGTGCGGATATGGTGCTGACACCCGGATTAATATACCTGGCACGCCAACTGGAAACTGGGAGTTCAGAACTACTTTTGCAGCATTTGATGAAATTAACACGGCATATATTTTGCGCATTAATAGATTATATGGAAGAACCGATCGTTAAAACTAAACGTTATGTTAATTGCATATTCTATACACAAAACCGATAGCGATTTGTTCATGCACAGGACAATCAAAGAGTATTTAGAAAATAACAGTGATATTGATTCTAAAGATATTCCTATAATTAGACGCGTTAATGGAAAACCCACAATAGAATCGCCTCCGTATATCAGCTTATCTCATTCACGTAATATAACTGTTTGCATTGTAGCTTTTAGACCTGTTGGTATAGATGTTCAGTTTATGAAACAGCTAAATTATGTACAGATGTCAAAACGATATTTTAGCAATATCATAAAAGACGAAATAGAATTTTATAAATATTGGACAGCCGCAGAAGCAAAAGCAAAATGCACGGATGAATTTTTGCCCAAAGTTTTAAAAAACGGAAATTTTGATGATTGTAAGAGACTTGATTTCATAGATAATTATGTACTAACAATATGCACAAAAGACGATAGCTCGACAATATTTTTTAACATGGATGAGAATAAATACCTTGATCCAAACATGCCATTTTCATCACAGTCTTCTTTAATGCGTTAGGAAAACAACAAATGACTAATGAGCATTAAAAATAAAACAGGATAAAAACAAGAATCATTTTTAACGTGTATGATGAAAGCAAGTTTTTAGCAAATATCAAGTTGCAGTATTTAGTTCAGTGGTAGCATTTTTCTTAACTTTGGGGATAGGCTTACTATCTCCGTGTTTTACTAAAAGCATGAATACGATTGCAATAACTACGCATATAGGAGCATAAAGGAACAAAAATTTATTTCCAAATGCATCCATAACTAGTCCTACGAGGAATGGGGTTATTGCTTGTGCACTCATTGTTGCAGTGTAATACCAGCCTGTATATTTACCTATCGTGTTTTTTGCTGATAACTCAACCACCATAGGGAATGTGTTGACATTTGCGATGATTAAACCGAAGCCAGACAACAGATAGAATATTGTAAAAAGTATCGCAACATATGAACTCGGGTTAGCCGCAAAAAAGAAGATTAAGATGAATGATGTAATTGCTAAACAAAAACCTATAATGATAGATTTACGCCTACCTATTTTTACAGCTAGATATCCTACTGGGATAAAGGCTATAGCAGAGATCCCCATTGAAATACCATTTACTAAACCGCCCATGGAGGGCTCTAAATTCAGTGATGTTGTCATATAAATAGAAAGATTAGTTGTTACTGCATTATATCCCATGAACCACATGAATATAGATGCAAGAATTAGAATGAAAGATCTAAATTTTGCTTTTTTCACACTTATTTCTGATGTATCAACATCAATTGTTGGAGTATCCTCATCGAGGTCATCGTCAGATATCCCATAGTCATTGCAAATTTGTTCGCATTCAGCCACTAGTTTTGCTTCCTTTACAAGCTTTAAGAATGCAATTAACATTAAAATCATAGCTAGCGCGGTTAACATAAAAACAAGCACATAATTTGTAGGGTTAAAACCTAGAACTATGGTGTAGATTATAAATGCCACTGCTCCGCCAGCGCCTCCTACAAGATTAATCATGGCATTTGCCTGGCTTCTCAGTGGTTTTGGTGTAACATCTGGCATTAGAGCCACTGCAGGGCTCCTGAAAGTTGCCATAGCTACTAAAACAAAGAATAATAGGACCATATAAATTGCAATTGTTGCGGGGTTATGTTTTGTAATCTTTTCATTAACTTCATCACTAGCATAATTATCAATTCCTGATTGTACGAATTTCTTATACGCATCAGTTAATTCATCGCCGTAGCGTCCAGACAATGCAATAGACAAATAAGATTCTTTTGAGTTTATATTATTTGTCTTCAAATATTGATGATCACAGTAATCGGAATTTTCGAGCCCTTTATCATATAGCATAGAATAAAGCTCTTCTGCGTTGAAAACAACATTGTTAGAATCTGTGTATGCGTAATCAGCTTTATCAGTATGGAGTATTTCTTGTCTTAGGTCTGTAGCTTTTTGTAATTGTGTGAATGAAGAAACAGGCACGAAGATCATTAAGGCAACTGCGGCAATTGTGCCAAAAAGTATAAATGGTGTCCGCTTCCCATACTTAGTTACAGCTTTATCAGAAATTTTTCCAAACAGAGGTAGCATAAATAATGATAATAAGTTGTCAAGACCCATTATAAGACCGCGCAATGAATTACTTAACCCAAATGTATTTTCTAATAGGAGTGGCACAACATAATCATACATTGTCCAAAAAACCATAATTATAGCAAAAGCTAATCCTACTTTAATTGTTTTCCGATAATTAAACTTCATTCAATAATCCTCACTTATGATTTTTAAGTGCTGTAACTATTTTAACATTTTGCGAGATTTTTTTAAATAGATTTAGAAAATTTAATGCACTATTATCGAAAAATATGTTATACTATATTAAAAGTCGACTTAATTTGCTAAGAATACTTTTATACTGTCGAACAAAAGGAGTTTATCATGCCTAAAAATTATTATGATAATAGCAAAAATAAAAAAACTGAAAACAAGCGCAGTTATCAGCCACGCTCTAGAGAAGGCTCTGATCGGAGCAAACGAGCTAGTGCTAAAGCCAAGAGGCCAGAGAATTTTCTAACGATATTATTAATACTATTTATTATTGCAGCTGTTGTTTTGATGACAGTAGTATTTAGAGAGGAAATGGGAATTGCTATTAAGAATATTAGTTCAAATGGCTCTGAACAACAAACTACACCTCAAAAAACAGTAACAACGCAACCAACGCTTAATGATCCTTTTGAATTTACTTATAATAACACTGATCTAGAGGTCCATTTTTTAGATGTAGGACAAGGTGATTCAATTTTTATTCGCTTTTTGAAAATCAACAAAAATATTTTAATAGATGCAGGCAGTAGTACAGGAGCTGGATCCAAGGCTACTGCTGAAAAGCTTACAACATTTATATCTGGATTAGGTGTGACAACAATTAATTATTTTATAGCTACCCATCCTGATTCCGACCACATTAATCTAGCAGACGATATCCTTACTAAATATCAAGTTGACAATATTTATTTTAATGATGTAGATACAGCTTTTGACAAAGATTCGACTGCATCAAAAAGCGTACAAGACACGCTAGAGGATATGGCTGAGGCAGAGCCAAATGCGACGATAGTTGCTTTTGACCCAAATGGCCGCACTTATGATATAATAAGTACTAGTGGTTATAAATTCACCGTCTATGCACCTGGTCTTAATGTTTTGACAGAAAATAATGCTATGTCACCCATTTGTGTATTAGAATACAAAGACAGAAGAGTAATATTTACTGGGGATGCAACAGAAGAAACGGAAGCGTGGTTCATATCTCTCCAAAAAGAAAAAGGCAATACCACATTCGATTGTGATATATTAAAGATTGGTCATCATGGATCTTCTACATCGTCAACCGAAGAATTCTTAGAGTTTTTAGATCCAGAGTACGGTGTGATTAGTGTGGGGGAGTCAAATTCATATAAACATCCAGATCCATTCATAATGAATAGACTCTTCAATTACAGTATTATTACATATAGAACAAATAGACATGGCAATATTTCGTTGTGTATTGACTCTGATGGTAATTTTGCTTTTATCGTTGATGACCCTGTTCCCACAGAAAACAATAGACTGTTAGAAAACCAGCATTTGTTAAGTAGGGAATCAATAGAAAACGTTGCGTAAATGTTATATTCATGTTGCGTTGATAATTAACTATATTAACTCTTATGATTGCAAAACTGTGCCTATAAATATGATTACTTGACTTAAATAGCATATTTATGCTAAAATAAAATAATGTCTTAAACAGAAGCACACAAGATTTAAGATAAATTTTATTAGGAGAATTGTATTATGGCATATGTTATAGATTCAGATAAATGCGTAGCATGTGGCGCTTGCGCCGACGCATGTCCTGTTGAAGCTATAGAGAATGCTGATTCAAAATACGCAATCAATGCAGATAATTGTATTGATTGTGGAACTTGCGCTGGGGAATGCCCTAGCGAAGCAATCAGCGTCTAATATGGAATGAGCGATGCATTAAAAGCATGAACATAAACGTCGTTTTGTTTATATCAAAACGGCGTTTTGTATTAACTAAAGATATTCAAACAATGACAATAAAACAGAGAATTTTAATAAAGTATAAGATGTTAAAAGGGATGATACAATATGTTAAATAAGGATAGAATTCTAATAAGATGTATAAAGGAGATTTGCAAAGAGAATGGGATTAGCTACGAATTCTTCGCGTTTGATTGGATAGCGAAATTAACATTGAAGCGTGATATGTTCATTTTTGGATATCAATTTCCTGTTAACGATGCTGTCGCGGATTGCATTTGCAAAGATAAATCAGCGACATACGAGTTGCTCACAAAAAGCGGATTAAATGCTGTAGAGCATCATTATTTCACATCTCCTAAATGGCATCATTACACAGGAAATTATGATGATGAAACACGCCTTAATGGATTATTAATTACGCATAATAAACTGGTACTAAAACCAAACGAGGGGACAGGTGGGAGAGATGTATTTTTTGTCAACACAGTTAAGGAATTAGATGTGGCACGAAATAATATATTTAAAAAGTGTGAGGCAATGGCTGTATCACCTTTTTATAATATTTCAGAAGAATATCGTTGCATTGTCTATGATGATAAAGTAAGAATAATTTATAGAAAAGTCAGACCTACTGTTACAGGAGATGGAAAAAGTAAAATTATAGAACTTATGAAGGAAAGAAATATAAAAATTACCTGTGATGATTATATAATTGATTTGAATTGTGTGCCAGAAAGTGGAGTAGATGTAATATTAACTTTAAAACATAATCTTTGTTCAGGTGCATATGCTAATTCTGATATTGATTTAGCGGTTAAAAATAAAATAGAACAACTAGCAATTAACGCGGTAAAAGTCATAAAGATAAGGTTTTCATCGGTCGATATTATAGAGGTTGACGGTGAATTAAAAATATTAGAGATTAATTCTGGAGTTATGGCGGAAAAATATGCGGCACAGTCAAATGAGCATTATATAGCAATAAAAGATGTCTACAAGGATGTTATATTAGACTATTTACTATAAATGATTATACCGACAAAAGTTTTTTAAAAATTTCAAAAATTTTCCCTCTTTCAAAATTTTACTGAAGATCTAACACTTTAATTCTGAAATGCTAGATTTTCAGCTTGATTATTCATATTTATGACTTTTTTGCGCGATTTACAGAGCTTTTGCCTCTTTTTTTGTGCTTATTTCCTTTTATGATTTGTTCTTTTTGCATTAAGACGTTTGCCTTTCTTCTTAAGACCCTTATAAAAATTCCGAAAATTGACTGCTTCAATTTTATATGTCATCCATTAAGTTCGTCGGCCCTTGACCAAACACTGGAATCTTGTCTATATTATACCTCCGCCGCAGTACGGATGGCACGCTCTCTTTTCTTTTGCCGATTATTAGGAGGACACTATGCCGTATAAATCGAAAAAGCCGTGCGCGTACCCAAACTGTCCAGAGCTGACGCATGATGGGTTTTGTGAAAAGCACCGAAAGCAGGTAAAACCGAATATAACCGTTACGGCAGGGACGAGTGGTCAAGGAATTTTTACAGTAGCCCCGCGTGGCGTCGGGTGGTGGCGGCGCAGTTAAGGCTGGAGCCGTTGTGCGCCGAGTGCATGAGGGCTGGACGAATACAGCCCGCAGAGATAACCGACCACATACAGACCATACGCGAGGGCGGAACGCGGCTTGACATGGACAGCCTACAAAATATATGCAGGGCTTGCCACAACAGGAAGCACGGGGAAAAATTAAAGTTGCATAACATATCAATCTGTGATAAAATACACCAAACACAAAAATTCAGTTGACAATGCGGTTTTGATATGGTATAATAGTCGGTGTCAGGAGATGTATCATGACGGATAATGAAAAAATGAATAAAACAATTGAGCGCGAGGTTTACACCGAGCAAATAAAGGACTTCATCAACAAGCCGCTTATAAAAATCATCACGGGGCTCCGCCGTTCGGGCAAGTCCTACGTTTTGAATCTCGTTATACAAGAGGTCGCAGAACGCGTGGACGCTGAGCATATCATTCGCATTAACTTTGAGGACGTCGAAAACCAATGGATAAAAACAAACGCGCAATTGAATGAACACATTTTATCGTTTATCAAGGACGATAAAAGATATTATTTATTTTTAGACGAGCCGCAACTTGTGGACGGGTGGGAAAAATCGGTTAACGGTTTTCGCCTGAAAAATACCGATATATACATCACGGGTGCTAACTCAAAATTGCTTTCTGGCGAGTTTGCGACGCTTCTCGCGGGCAGGTACGTCACGTTCTACATTCACGGGTTGTCGCTACGGGAGTTTATCAAATTCCGTAAAGCCTACGGAATCGGCACGGACGACGAAAGTAAAGAACTTGACGATTATATTGAGATAGGAGGTTTTCCGATTCTTTCGACAATGAAATTCACGCCGAATGCGGCACGTAGAATAATTCAAGACATAAACTCGTCCGCAGTACTAAAAGACGTAATCGAGCGAAAAAAACTCCGTAACCCCGAACTTCTAAAGAAGCTCGTCGCGTTTGTTTATGAAAATATCGGCAGTTCGGTTTCGGTAAGCTCTATCGTAAAATATTTGAAAGATGAGAAAGTCGGCGGCGATCCGAGCACGATTACAGAATATCTCGGTCATTTAGAAGACGCGTTCATTGTTCACAGCGTGCAAAAGTTTGATGTAAAGGGCAAAGCCTTGCTTAAAACAAACGAAAAGTTTTATCTCGGGGAACATTCGCTTCAATACGCCTTGTTTGGAGATAGACCGTCGAACAGTGGCAAGATAATTGAGAATATCGTCTATTTGGAGCTTTTGCGGCGCGGATATAACGTTACGGTCGGCAATATTCAGGTTGTAACGCGCGACGAAAATGGCAAGCGAGTAACCAAAACACTCGAAATTGATTTTGTAGCAGAGAAATACAGGAGTTACATTTACGTTCAGGTATGCCTTGAGTTTACCGATTACACAAAAACCAAGGTGCGAGAATTTGCGCCGTTGCTTGCAATAAACGACCATTATCCGAAATACGTCGTTACGCTCGACCACATGTGGCAAGCGGATGAAAACGGCGTCAAGGGCATTCACCTAAAAGATTTCTTGTTAAAGCAAGAGTTGTAAACGGCGAGCAAAGCATAACGACACAACCGACACGGCTTCAAACGTACCCGTCTTTTTATTATTCGATATAATTTACGTGCGATATTATACCGAGAGAACGCGCCGTTATACCGAAACGGCGTTCATAAAGGATAGGGGGGGTGATGAACAGTCAAGCATTAGGAATCTAGAATTTGCTGTCTTTTACAGTTTGTAATAAGACAAGCTTATTCTAAAAACAGCAACATGACAGGAATACATACATATTTGAGATAATGTGGTCATAATATTTTTAGCTTTTTAAAACATTCGAAGATTAAAACTCATTTAAAAAAATTAATGAATGATACTTAACGATAATAACCAGTCCATTTTAACATTTAAGAAATATCTAGTTTGAGCATTATGTATAAAGAGAGCAAATTGGTAATTCTAAAAAGTACAAGAATACACAAAACTCAAATACCAAGTGGGAATATGTGTGCATAGAAAGTCAAAATATTTGGTAAATTCCCCAAATGATACCTAAATTGTATAGAAATCCGTCATGGCAATAAATAAATCACCTATCTTTATGTAAATTTAATTGGATTAATATAAAACGAGTATTTTTTAATTAGCAGAGGAGTTTTTTTTAGCAGATTAAAAAAAAATGATATTAATTAATGCGTTTCACTTGACTTAAGACTAATAACATATTAATTATTTGACAAAATAATACAAAATTGATAAAATGGTAATGCACATTGGTTATACATAAACATGCATAACACAAAAATAAGGAGAGTCTACAAGAGCATGACTGATCAAGAAACAACTAAGTTCGATCGTGTCTGTGAAATAATTGATAAGCATAATAGAAATCCTCACATGCTGATTAAAATTTTGCAAGAGATTCAAGAAGAATATAAATATCTTCCAGAGGAAATAATGATGTACATAGCAACCGCATTGGGTATTTCACCCGCTTTCGCATATGGAGTTGCTACTTTTTATTCGCATTTCACACTACAACCAAAGGGTAAGAATATAATAAAAGTTTGCGATGGAACTGCGTGCCACGTTAAAAAATCAGAGGATATAATTAAAACTTTAGAGTCTAAATTAGGTCTTAATAAAGATAAAAAAACCACAGACGACATGCTATTTACTTTAGAAACTGTCGCTTGCTTAGGCGCCTGTGGAATAGCGCCAGTTGTCGTAATTAATGATGAGGTGCATGGTGCGATGAACAAGGATAAAACCATCGCTTTAATTGAAAAAATTAAAGAGGAGGAAAAGGCAAATGAGTCACTTTGATTTAAGTGAGCGCAAGATTGCATTTGAGGAATGCATTAAAGAATACAAAGTGCGCATTATAATATGCGCTGGAACTGGTTGCGTTGCTAATGGTTCACTCCTCATATACAATAAATTTTTAGATGTTGTGAACGAAAAGGGATATCCTATAACCGTTTCGTTAAAGAAAGAAAAAGCTGATTATTTATTGTCACAGAGTGGTTGTCAAGGCTTTTGTCAAATGGGGCCATTGGTCACATTGTATCCACAAGGAATATTATACACAAAGGTAAAAGTTGAAGATGTAGAAGAGATTGTTGAAGAAACTATTTTAAAGGGCAATCCCATTGATAGATTATTATACAGAACCACGAGCGGAGTGCCTGTTGTTGAGAAGCAAAAAATACCATTCTATGCTAAACAACAACGCATTATGCTGAAACTATGTGGGAACATTGACGTTAATGATTTAGATGAATATATAGCAAACGATGGCTATTTCATGGCTCGCAAGGCTGTCTATGAATTAACAGATGTAGCTATTTGCAAAGAAATCTCAGATTCAGGGCTTAGAGGTCGTGGAGGCGGCGGGTTTCCTACTGGTCGCAAATGGGACATAACCAGGCAGAATATTTCTGACATTAAATATGTAATTTGCAATGGTGACGAAGGTGATCCAGGCGCATTTATGGACAGGTGCGTGATGGAAGGTAATCCGCATAGCGTTATAGAGGGGATGATAATAGCCGCAAAGGCAATAGGTGCATCCATTGGATATGTCTATGTAAGAACTGAGTATCCACTTGCAGTTGAGAGACTTAAACAAGCAGTTCACGATGCAGAATCTGTTGGAATTTTAGGCAACAATATATTCGGTTCCAACATGAAATTTATAATCAACATAATGGAAGGTGCTGGTGCGTTTGTATGCGGTGAAGAAACCGCGTTGATGTCATCAATTGAGGGAAAAAGAGGAATGCCATCGCCTAAGCCTCCTTTCCCAGCAGAAAAAGGTTTGTTTGGCAAACCTACATTAATTAATAATGTTGAAACTTTATCTACAATACCACTCATAATGCGAATTGGCGCTGAGAATTATTCAAAATTAGGAACAAAGACAGCTAAGGGTACAAAGACATTTGCTTTAACAGGACATGTTGCTAACACGGGTCTAATAGAAGTTCCGTTTGGTACTACCATAAGAGAGATTATTTATGAAATAGGTGGCGGAGTTATAGATGATTCTGGCAATCTTACTGGTGGTGATTTTAAGGCTGTACAGATAGGTGGGCCATCTGGAGGTTGTTTAACAAAAGCTCATTTGGATTTACCACTTGATTACGAGAGTTTACAATCTGTAGGAGCGATGGTAGGATCTGGCGGGTTAGTTGTTATGAATGAACAGACTTGCATGATAAAAATAGCAAGGTTTTTTATGCAATTCACTCAAAATGAATCATGTGGGAAATGCGTTGTGTGTCGAGAGGGCACACGTCAGATGCTAGCGTTATTAGACGAAATAATTGAAAAAAAAGCTACGGGTGATACACTTGCATTATTAGAAGAACTTGCAAATACTGTAAAGATTGGCTCACTTTGCGCTCTCGGCAAAACAGCTCCAAATCCTGTTTTATCAACTCTTAGATATTTTAGACACGAATATAATGCGCATGTGTTTGATGGATATTGCCCTGCAAACAGCTGTGATGCTTTCAAAAAATATATCATTCTCAAAGAGAAATGTAAGAGTTGTAGTCTATGTTCTAGAAAGTGCCCAGTAGAGGCAATTACTGGAGCTAGAGGTGTACCTTATGTTATTGACAGCAAAAAATGTATTAAATGTGGCGCTTGTGTAGCCGCTTGTAAATTTGGAGCAGTAGCTGAAGGCTAAATTAAAGATGCTATTAACTTGCAATAGAGAAATATCAAATGTAAGCGCGACACATAATAGCCCATAGAGTAATGTGGTCGCTATAAAAAAATTGTTTAGATAAAAATGAGTACAAGGCAGGGATGCAAATGTCAAGCACAAATAATGAAGTAAAAACTGCACTAATAGATGGGATGATAACTCCACTAGAAGGTGAAAAAAACTTATTGGAGTTAATTAGAAAGGCAAACGTTGAATTACCAACATTTTGTTATCACTCAGATATAAGTGTTTATGGCGCGTGCCGTATGTGCATGGTTGAGGTGGACGGGCGAGGTATAGTTCCAGCATGTTCAACACCTATAGCACCTAATATGATAGTAAGAACTAACACAAAGCAGATTAGAAGCATGAGAAAGATGATATTGGAATTAATGCTAGCTAGTCATGATCAAAGTTGTACTACGTGCCCTAAAAGTGATGAATGTAAACTCCAAAAACTATCTAGAAAAATGGGAATCACTAAAGTTAGATTCAAACAAATGGACTCAAAGTGCCCTATAGATGATTCATCACCATCAATTATCAGAGACCCAAGCAAATGTGTGTTATGTGGAGATTGTGTAAGGGTATGTAAGGAAATACAATCTGTTGGGGCCTTAGATATTGCGAACAGGGGTGCATATGCTAAAGTAACACCATTTTTCGGACAAGCCTTAGGAAAAGTAGAATGTGTTAATTGTGGGCAGTGTGTTAAAATATGTCCTGTTGGTGCATTGATGCCAAAATATAACATTAATGAGGCATGGGATGCAATTCATGATCCTACAAAAAAGGTTGTAGTACAAGTAGCACCAGCAGTAAGAGTTGCTTTAGGTGAATACTTCGGACAAAAGCCAGGTGCATTGTCAACAGGAAAAATAACTGCCGCACTTAGAATGATAGGCGTAGATAAAGTGTATGACACCTGTTTTTCAGCCGATTTGACAATAATTGAGGAAGCTACAGAATTTTTAGGAAGGTTTACTAAAAAGGAAAAACTACCACAATTCACCTCATGTTGTCCTGCATGGGTTAAATTTGCAGAACAAAATTATCCAGAATTATTGAATAATTTATCCTCTTGCAAATCACCTCAGCAAATGTTTAGTTCACTAGCCAAGGAAAAATTAGCTAAGGACTTAAATATATCAAGAGAAGACCTAGTTATAATTTCTATTATGCCATGCACCGCGAAAAAATATGAAGCATCACGACCAGAGTTTAGTGTTAATGGCAACAGAGACACAGATATAGTATTAACTACTAAAGAATTAGCCTTGATGATGAAAGAGCGTGGCATTGAATTTGACAACATAGAACCAGCATCATTTGATATGCCTTTTGGTTTTAAGACGGGTGCTGGCGTAATATTTGGTGCGTCAGGTGGTGTTGGTGAGGCTGTATTGAGATTTGCATCTGCTGCTCTTACCCCAGATGCGCCCGTAACTGATTTTAAACAAGTACGTGGTCCTGATGGATTAAAAACTGCAGAGATTAATATTGGCGATGCAAAGGTTAGTGTTGCTGTAGTTAGTGGATTAGCCAATGCGCGAAAACTGATAGAGAAAATTAAGGCTGGCGAAGCTAGTTACGACATAATTGAGGTTATGGCATGTTGTGGAGGTTGTGTAAATGGGGGTGGACAACCTGTTCCTACACATGAGCCAAACGCAGTAGCAGAGAGAGCCAAAGGTCTCTATGCTGATGATAAAACTATGTTATTTAGAAATTCAGGAGAAAATCCATATTTACAAAAGCTCTATGCTGAAGAAATTACACACGAAAAGGCACATGAGTTATTTCATACAGAATATGAGACTAAACCTAAAATAGCACACGATGATATTGTGTTGTTAGATGGACAATCTGAAGTTAAAAAATATCATATTAAAATATGCTTTGGAGCGTGCTGTTTGCCCAAAGGAGCACAAGAATTATATGTAGGTCTAGTAAAATATGTGCGCGAAAAAGATTTAACGAATGACACCATATTCACAGCCTCATTTGGCGGACCATCTTGCCGAAAAGGCCCAGTATTAGAAATAAATGGAAAGAAAATTGACAGCTGTACGTTAACTAAAGCAAAGAAAGCCATTGATAGAATAATTCAAAAGAACATTAATGCTTAGCATTAACAGGCTATGAAGTCGAAATCCTTCGCCATTTCACTCATAAATCTACATTGCCAAGTGATTACCTGTTTTAGAAAATGCTTGATTTTCTAGATTCACTTTCCTCGCATTTAGGCTAGAATTACAAACGTGTAAAATTTTGTACTGTTTGCTCTATATAATTAACATATATTTGCTTTTATATGTTCATCGTAACTAAAAAGCAAAGTATGCTCAAAATATTGTTTTTAGGGTGATACTTCACTTATAAAAAGTTGAACAAATATAATATAGAGATCTTTTAATTGGGGAATAAAGTTGCAGATAAAAGTACTTTGATATAGTTCTGCGCAAAAAATCTAGCAATGCCTATAGTTAGTGAATAAACCACCCAAAAAACACAATCTACTTTATTGCGAATACATGTCTTCTCCATTTATTTCCGCATCCATTAAAAAAAGTCTAATATTTTCTTATCCATTGACATGTAAAACGACCAAAAAACGAATTCATGTAACCATTATAAATAACCAATTGGGATAACCTCATCACTTTAAAATAAAATACATTTTTCTTATACGAATCTGTAATTTTTTATTTAAATATTGGAAAATCATAACACATTAAAAATGGATAAACTAGTGCTGATTTCTATAAAGGGCATATGAGTGTTCTGCATAATTGATGTACAAAGCCCGTGACATTTTTTGATGCCTCGAAGATGTAATTGTTAGTTTGAACTGAACATGCCCATTTAGACGTTAGTACAAATGGATTTCTTTAGCACTTAAGAGTAGCTATTTTAAGGAGTGTAATTGAATAATAGTTGAATCAGTATAGAGCTCATTATTCGTATTATACATAAGACGAGAGGGTAGCACCAAATGGTGCAACCCTCTCGTGTAATCCAATGGAAATATCAAAGTGGAGCTGAAAGCCGGATTCGGACCGGCGACCTGATCATTACGAGTGATCCGCTCTACCAACTGAGCCATTCCAGCAAGTAAAGTCAAGACAAATTTGAAATAAATAGCAGTCAAGACTTCATTAATTATTTATGATCAGAGTTATCATTTATTAGTAAGGCATATATAATTTACCTATCTTTACCTTTTACTAATATCTGGTTTTCTTCTCAAAACGAAATACATAAAAGGCATACTCATACACAGAAATACCCATTTTTTTACACTATAACCTTTGGTTCTAGCTAGTGAGACTACACTTGACCAATACCAGATTATAAACGATATGAACAGCACTGCGGCTAAACAAACTATAACAACTTTCATATTAACATCCCCCAAAATTTCCAAAGCAATATAACTGCAATAGAAAATTTTATTTTGAATTCAAGGCTTGTTGAATTTCAACAGCGACTGCTACTGTAGCACCAACCATTGGATTATTTCCCATTCCAATTAAGCCCATCATCTCAACGTGAGCAGGAACAGAACTAGATCCAGCAAATTGTGCATCACTATGCATGCGCCCCATTGTATCAGTCATTCCATATGAAGCAGGTCCAGCACCCATGTTGTCAGGATGCAAAGTTCTTCCAGTGCCACCTCCTGATGCTACAGAAAAATACTTTTTTCCATTCTCAAGTGCCCATTTTTTGTATGTGCCACTAACTGGATGCTGAAATCGTGTTGGGTTTGTACTATTGCCAGTAATACCAACATCTACACCTTCCCTTATCATTATCGCAACACCTTCTGTTACATCATCTGCCCCATAACACTTAACTTTAGCTTTTTCACCAGAACTATATGCTACTTCACTGATTATTACTAATTCGTTAGTGTATCTATTGAATTCAGTTCTGACGTACGTAAAGCCATTTATTCTGCTGATAATGAATGCTGCATCTTTACCTAGACCATTTAGTATGACTCTTAATGGATCTTTTCTAACTTTGTTAGCAGATTTAGCAATACCTATAGCTCCTTCAGCTGCGGCAAATGACTCATGCCCTGCTACGAAAGCAAAACACTTTGTTTCTTCCCTTAAAAGTTTAGCAGCAAGGTTTCCATGCCCTAAACCAACTTGTCTTGTATCTGCTACTGATCCTGGTATACAAAAAGCTTGTAATCCTTCCCCAATTGCCTCTGCAGCTGCACTTGCGCTTTTGACATTCTTCTTGATAGCATGAGCGCATCCTAACGTATATGCCCATACTGCATTTTCAAAAGCAATTGGTTGCACTCCCTTTACTATCTGATCAACATCAATTTTTTTCTTAAGACAAATCTCAGATGCTTTTTCGAGGCTTTCTATACCATTTTTTTTCAAGAATTGCAGAATTGAATCTATCCTTCTTTCGTATCCTTCAAATCTTATTGACATTCAATTCTACCTCCTATTGCAATCTTGGGTTAATAGTTTTAACCGCTTCATTAAATCTGCCATATGTTCCTGTGCATTTTTTCAATGCCTCTGCTGGTTCAATACCTTTTACGGTAATCATTTCCATCATTGGACCCATTCGAACAAACTCGTACCCTATGACCTCGTCATTAGCATCGAGCGCTAGGCGTGTTACATAACCTTCTGCCATTTCTAAGTATCGTACACCTTTAGCTTCAGTTGAATACATTGTGCCAATTTGACTTCTGAGCCCTTTACCTAGATCCTCAAGCCCAGCTCCGATTGGTAAACCATCGTCTGAAAAAGCTGATTGGGTTCTTCCATATACTATTTGCAAGAATAATTCGCGCATTGCAACATTTATAGCGTCACAAACTAAATCAGTATTTAGAGCCTCTAGTATAGTTTTGCCACTCAAAATTTCAGCGGCCATAGCTGCAGAATGGGTCATTCCTGTACAACCTACAGTTTCAACCAATGCTTCCCGTATAATTCCTTCCTTAACATTGAGTGTCAGTTTGCAAGCTCCTTGTTGCGGCGCACACCACCCGACACCGTGTGTGAGCCCACATATATCTTTTATCTCTTTTGCCTGAACCCATTTCCCTTCTTGTGGAATTGGCGCTGGACCATGGTCACATCCTTTTCTGACACAACACATGTGTTCTATTTCATGTGAATACTGCATTGCATTCCTCCTTGTGCTGATTATAGACATATAAAATATCAATACACAGTTATATCAATATGTTAGCATAATAACGCTTTATTGTCAAATAAAACAATAGATTTATTATTCAGGCTCTAACAACAGCCATGGGGAATAAATTTATACAATATACCTGATAGTATAGATTGTGATAATTATTGACAAAGAAAACATATATCTATATAATTTTAGTATAATAAATATCAAACCAAAGGATATTCATAAATTTAGACATATGCAATTTTCAAGTGCTAGCTAGTATTGAATGAGCGAGGATAATATATGGTAATCAAGCAAGTGCAATTTATAACATCAGTAGGCGATATAAAACAATTACCTGTGAATGAAATGCCTGAAATTGCAATCGCAGGCAGGTCAAATGTTGGAAAATCTAGTTTTATTAATTATATAACAAATAATTCAAAACTAGCATACACGAGCAAAACGCCTGGACGTACCCGCCTATTAAACTATTACTTATGCAATAACGAATTTAACTTAGTTGATCTTCCAGGATATGGTTTTGCAAAAGTTCCAAGGCAGGAATTGGATAAATGGCGCATATTAATGGAAAATTATTTTAGTGCCTCAAAATCATTAAAGCTTGTTTTTGTATTAATAGATGTAAGACGCGATCCAAACAACGACGATATAACACTAGTTAATTATTTACATCACTATGCTATCCCTTTTACTATTGTGGTCACAAAAAGTGACAAATTATCAAAAATGCAAGTCAATAAAAGATTAATAAATATTACGAGTGTTTTAGGTGCTGGCCGTGATAATGCGGTTATTATGTCGGCGCTAAAAAAAATAGGAAAAGATGAAATACTAGCCGAAATTTACAAGGCTTTGACAATAGGAGAAATTGTAAATTTCTAAATACAAGAATTCACATTTTTAGGGACTAAACCTAAAATAAATTCGGAGGTTTTCAAAAATTAAAAAATCAAAATCACTCATTATTGTCGCTTGTTTTTAAGAACAATATAAGTTTTTAATTTTAGTCACTGTACAATTCTCATAAAATTCCAGTTTGAATTATATTTGTCTTTATCAGGTTTAACCACGATGCAAATCCGCAATCATACACGTATTATTTATGTTAAACATGGCGCAATTAACTTTTCTTTTGTGTTTCGTCGCCATGTGTGCGCATCCTATAAACCATACCTGATCATATTTGATCAAATTTCTAATTGATGATGTCATTTGATTGATATTGTTTAAGAGCTATTTGATATTTATTTTAAATTAGATGTGAATAGTAAAAGGAGACCACCTATTATCACTTAAATCTTCTATTTTACATTATCTAATTCAAAAGTTTATCACTTGTTTTTGTACGTTAAGTAATTGAAAAGTAATTATATTGCTTTGAGTATTAATTTTTAAAACATTTCTCATCAAATTTTCGGTTAATTATTCAATTTTAAACGAAAATGATTGACAATGCTTTACTATCAATATATAATTGCTAGGTTGAATCTAGAAAGCGTTATTTTTTTTAACAAAAGTTGTTAATGCAAAAATTTCTAAGTAATGTATTTTTGTAAAGACATAAATTTATAGATTTACCAGTGTTAAAAAAAATCTCATTTGAAGGCTCATGCGCAAATTAACAAAAATTTAATTAAGGTGGTGAAAATATGAAAAGAAAACATCTTCAAAAAATTGTGGCTTTTTCTGCTATTATGGTATCTATATTACTGTTACTAGGAGCTATAGCAATCCCAGTTACTAATGTAGTTTTTAATAATTTAGAATTAGGCACCGCTGCTGATTTGTTAAATTCTCAAAGTCTTGTTGTTAGTCATCTAAAGAGTAAGTATAATGGAAAACTTAGTCTTTCTATTAGTCTTTCAAAGCACAAGTTAATTTCATCTCCGAACATTTCTCAAGGAACACATAATTACTATTACAAAGCTAAAACAGGCATATCTGTAAATGGGACTTGTAGTGAGATAGCAACAACGCTTCTAATTAGATCACATGGGAGAGATGGTAGAAACAGCTCCTACGAAACATTTAAAACTGTTATGGATGTAGCTATTTATAATGCATATTGGACCACTGATGGCACAAGTGGGTCTGTTATTGATAATTTAGTTACCAAATCATTTTTTGCTACTGGCTCTTCTAAAAGAGGCAATAATGACTATGTAAGCATATACAACACATTAACAAAAAACATTGATGATGGTTATACGACAATATTATCTGTTATTAGTCACAGTATGCATGCTGTGGGTTATGCATATTACACTGTCACTTACAAAACTAAATTCTTATTCATTACTACCTCCACTACAAAAGAGGAAAAATTTGTTATAGTTAATGACGGATGGAAGGATGCAACAGATAATCTAAATAACGATCAATACTCATATTATCCTGAATCATCTTTCAGTTATTCAGAATTTGTGTTAACAAAGGTAAAGATTTAAACATGAAAAAATTGCGAAATAAAAATTTTATTATCTTGATTATTGTTATAGTAATTATCGCTATTTCATTATCAACATATTTCATTATTGCTAATGCAAAAAAAGAAATTTCAATAGAATCATTTGATGATAAAGTAACCATGTCTTTTGGATCACACAAGGTAGGCAATATATATTACGATTTTCATTACAACTATATGCGCTTTTCTGCAAAAGATGGAACTTTTCTTGAATTCATACTAAACAGTGAATATTTGGTTCAAAAAGCAAATGGAAATAAAGATTATAATATTTACTTATTCCTATATGATAATTACTATTTTACCGTTAGGCAAGAGCCGAACAACGTTTTTTTTGTCCACAGCGCATATATTACAATAGGTAAGCTTAACGAATCTGACATAGATTTTCCAATTCTCACCAGCCCTGATGATCAATATAAGTCTTTTGAAGATCCATCTGACACAGTTTATCTTACCTGGGATTCCATTTTGTTTTATGATAATTTTCAAGCGTTTGTTGAAACATTTAAAAATATAAACCAAGAATATGTGGGTTCAATTAATGAGACGGATCAAGTTGTGCGTTTGTTTGCATACACCCGTAATTCAGATAGTGAATTAGAAGAATTTATAATTAGAAAAGACAAAAATCTTGTAATAACACCACACGAGAATGGGTTAAAATTAGTTTGGGAAGATGTAATAAATGATTGATTCAAATATCATGTTAAAACTACTAGACGTTGACAAAAGCTACTCAGATAACAGAGTTTTGTGTAAATTGAATCTTGAGTTACCGACAGCTCATTGTATTGGAATTATTGGGAAAAATGGGACGGGAAAGTCAACAATACTCAAAATAATCTGCGGATTTATAACTAAGTTTGAGGGTTTATGTTACAAAAACTTCAAAACATTTTCGGCTTTAATTGAAAACCCGCATTTCATTGATGGATTAACTGGTCGAGATAACATAAAGTATATTCTAAACAAAAAGGATGCAGATAATGCAATTCTACTAGTCTCTGATTTTGGAATAGGAGATTATCTTGATAGAAGTGTTCGCAGATATTCAATGGGGATGAAACAGAAATTAGCTCTAGCAATAACTTTCGCGCGAGACAGTGAGTTGTATTTGTTAGACGAGCCATTCAATTCCATTGACTACGAAACTGTTACTAAAATTATTAATATTATAAATTCAAAACGAGTAGCTGGCAAAAGCATCATAACTGTTACTCACAATATGTCTAGAATACAAGATTATTGTAATAAAATATATCAATTGAAAAATGGTGTATTATGCGCAAACGAGCATACAGTTACTAACAGTCTTAAGCAAAAATCATTCTTAATTAAATTCGCTAATTTAAATGATATTTCTTTTGCAAAAAGCGTAATAGGGGAATTTTCCTGTAAAGAATCATACCAAGAGAATTCCATCATCGTTAAGGCAATAGAGGATGATATCAGTTCAATTATTAAAAGGTTAGCCGACTATTCATTGATAGGAATAACTGAAATCAAAGATGATAACAACATCTAAGAGAAAATTAGGGTGCAACATGATAAGAGAAATTTCAAGATTATTAAAAAGCCATGTACTAACCATAGTGGGTATAACTCTATTTATTATTATAATGATAGTAGGTGCGAATTATTTATTGAACAGTGTTAACAAACAGCCATATAAAGTAAGCGAATATACTACTATAGCTGAATTAGAGGTCCGTATAAGTGAGCTAGAAAGTGCAAATGATGACCTAGAAAAGTCAAAAAATCTAAAGGATATGGAAATCGAATTTAACAATAGAACAATAAGACTGTACAAATATATTATAGCTAATAATATTAAATATGACGATTTTATTAATAACTACACAAGCATAAACAGTATTGATAACTCAGTAGGTGATAAACTTGACTTTAATTTACAAAGTCAATTGCTTGTAGTGATATCGACTGTTATAATGGCCATAATAATGTGTGCAGTGATAATAAACTATGATTTTTCTAACGGAATTTGGAAACAAATTTATGCTTCTAACACGAGACGTAATGTGATTTTAAGAAACAAATTTTTTGCATTACAAATTCTAGTCTTTTTTGTATTTATATTTCTTTTAATAGTAACACTCATAATCTCTTCTGTTTATAGAATAAATTTTAAGATACTTGTCTTTGATGATATCGAAAAGATTTTTGTTATGCAAACAATTCACTATTTAATATTCATCTGGTTATGTGCGTTTATGGTGGTTGTATTTTTAACTATACTAATCTTTTCAATCAGCACATTTATTAAAAACATGTACATAGCTATTCTAGCAAATTCAATCATAATTATTACTTACATTTTATTGGGCACATCGACACGTGGTGTCGTAAATGCATTTTTTGCTGAACCATCTCTCTTTTATTCCAGTGGTATTCCAATATGGTTAAACTCTGTATTGTATATCGTTAGATGGGGTTTGATTATTGGTATTCTTTTTCTAGCGAGAACGCGATTTATAAAAAGGGAATTTTGTTAAGTATAGAATTGATATAACAAGTTCTTTTAAACTAAAAACAGGACTACACCTTAAATAAAATAAGAACAAGTTATTTTTTTAAGACAAAAAGTGTTTCATGTTAAATTGAAATTGAATTAATGATAGTTTAAAATATTTATACACTTAAATATTATCATATAATACTTATGCAACATAATCAACAGATACAAGTAAAAGATTCAAAAAACAGAATCTCACAAAAAACTCATTAAACCGAACTAGAAAAGCAATCATATAATAACACATTGTATTATTTTGAATGTGGCATTATTTAAATATATTCATAATAATAAAACGATCCATAGTTTTGTTGAAATTCCTTAAAAACCCAGATAATTTGTGCTGTTATGATCCGTCCAGGAGGTAAACTCATGTATTTTTGATATGAGATAGATGCGATCGATAAATAAGTGTGAGATGTAGATGGAATATACTAGAAATATCTAAAGGAATTATACCAGAGAGATCATATTGGATAGCTTTCATATATTAAATCAAATCAAAATACAAATGATTAAAATGCGAAAATCCCAATGTCGGGTGGCAGATCATTTGAATTGTTAGTTAGTAATCAGAAAAATACAATTATCACTTTGTTGACAATCTATACAAAATAGTATATAGTTTTATTAATTCAATGATTATTGATGCACGCTCAATTTTGATAAGGGCGCAAATAAAAATAAAAGCATTTCAAATTTCAAATTTTGTGGCTTTCAGTTAATAGTGTCTCAAACTATAGTCCACTATAATGTTACATTAAGTGATAGAGCAGTATTTATCACATATCTAATGTGTAAATGCTCGATGCAAGCTTAAATACTACAAATAAAAACGGAGAATCCAAATTCATGGGTCTTGATTTTTTAATTAGAAGTTTTCAAAATCTAGCCACTGGTGACAATTGGAAAATGATTGTCATGTGGATAATAGGTGCTATATTAATTTTCCTTGCTATAAAGAAAGAATTAGAACCATCTTTGCTTTTACCGATGGGATTTGGCGCGATCCTCATTAACTTGCCTTTTTCAGGTGCAATTGATCAAATATTAAGTGACACCATAGAGGCACCAGGTGTAATCGAATGGCTATATAAATATGGCATAGATGCATCAGAGGTGATGCCATTATTGTTATTCATTGGAATAGGGGCCATGATTGATTTCGGTCCGCTGTTATCTAATCCAAAGCTGTTATTTTTTGGTGCAGCGGCACAATTTGGCATATTTGCAACTATTGTATTGGCGGTTCTATGTGGATTCAACCTTTCCGATGCTGCATCGTCAGGTATAATCGCAGCAGCTGATGGGCCTACCTCTATTTTAGTTGGCAATCTTTTAAAAACACAATATTTAGCAGCGGTGATTGTAGTGGCGTACTCATATATGGCATTGGTTCCAATAATACAGCCAATGGCTATTAAGGCTGTCACTACAAAAAAAGAACGTGCTATAAAGATGGCGTATAATCCAAAGAAAGTGTCACGTGCATCCAAGATTTTATTTCCAATAATAGTCACAATTATAGCTGGATTAATAGCACCTGCATCAATTGCTTTGGTTGGTATGCTGATGTTTGGCAACCTTTTGCGCGAGTGCGGGGTGCTGAATACTTTATCAGATGCTGCCCAGAAAATGCTAGCAAACCTCATAACTTTATTATTAGGCATAACGGTGGCATTCAGCATGAAGGCTGACGCTTTTATACGCATAGAGACTTTAATGATAATGGGATTTGGGTTGTTTGGTTTTGTTATGGACTCTGTTGGCGGTGTTATGTTTGCAAAGCTAATTAACATATTCTTGCCAAAATCTAAAAAAATCAATCCCATGGTAGGCGCTGCTGGTATATCAGCTTTTCCAATGTCAGCTAGAGTAGTTCAAAAACTCGGGCTCAAAACTGATCCTTCTAATCATTTATTAATGCACGCTCTAAGTGCTAATGTATCTGGGCAAATTGGATCTGTAGTAGCTGGCGGCGTTGTCTTAGCATTAGTGCCAATGATGCTAACAGGTGTTATTTAGGAGGTTAATACATGAGTACTTTATTAGCTAAAATAGACAAAGACGCCTTAATAAATGCTGCTAATTTAACCTGGCAGGGAATGTTGGCAATTTTTATAGTCATGACATTAATCTTTGTAGCTGTAATAATTCTAAATAAAGTTACTGCAATTACAAAAGCAGATATAAAAGACAAATTCAAGCGTTTAAAACAAAAATTTTCAAAGAGTGCAAACTCTAATACTGATCCAGTTCAGTCTAAAATTGACACAGATGGCGATATTTAATTTTTTCAATAGGTGATGGGAATGGTACATAAAAAAGAAGAAATTAAATATAAAGGATTAACATATGATGAGGTAGATGATCGTATTGAGCAAGGACTTAGCAATGGGTCGGGAGAGATTAAGACTAAGACCATAGCTCAAATTATTAAAACAAACGGACTGACGTTTTTTAATTTATTACTTATTAGTTTAGCTATAATTTTATGTTTCTTTACTGAACCTGATGCAGATGGATTTTCTAATTTTGGATTTCTTTTTGTTGTCTTATTAAACTTTTCAGCTAGCGTAATACAAGAAGTTAAAGCTAAGCGAACAATAGACAAATTAACACTCCTGCAGGCTCCTAAGTGTCTTGTCGTCAGAAATTCTAAAAAAGAGGAAATTCTAACAAAAGACATTGTTTTAGACGACATTATGATTTTAGAAGCTGGAAATCAAATATTATCAGATGCTGAAGTTTTAGATGGGTCTATAGAGGTAAACGAATCACTTTTAACAGGAGAATCTGATCCAGTTATTAAAGCGCCTGGATCAATATTAATGTCTGGGAGTTTTGTGATATCGGGGAGTGCTATTGCTAAAGTAGTGCATGTAGGCAAAGACAATTATGCTAATAAGATTTCTGCAGGTGCTAAATATTTTAGGGCGCCTAGCTCTGTAATATTAACATCAGTCAAGCGATTTATTAAACTAATGGCAATCATCATAATTCCTGTTGGAATTTCCTTATTTTGTGTTAAATATGTTATACACAACCACATGACTAATTTGCCTGAAACCGTAATAACAGTGATTGGTACGATCATTGGAATGATACCTAGCGGGTTAATGCTATTAACGTCGGGTGTTTTTTGTGTTAGTGTGATTAGACTTGGATCATACAATGCGCTAGCTCAGGATCTATATTGTATAGAGACGTTAGCTCGGGTTGATGTTCTTTGTTTAGATAAGACAGGTACGATCACTGAGGGGATAATGGAGGTTGCAGAAATTGTCCCTAATGGGATTATAGATGACGAAATGCTATTTGTCTTAAAAAACATGAATGAGGCAATTGGTGATAAAAATCCTACTGCAGATGCGATTAAGAATTATACAAAAACTGTCAGTGTAACAGAGACAGCTATTTCGATAGTTCCATTTTCATCTGCTAGAAAGTGGAGTGCTGCTGAATTTCCTTCTGGGACTTATGTGTTAGGAGCTGCTGAATTCATATTCAAAAACATTCCTGAAAAAATGGATAAAATCCTAAAACATCATTCTGCAAGAGGCAATAGAGTATTAGTTCTAGCAAAGTGTGATTCATTAAAAAGCAGTGAAACCCCTCAACAGTCATCTTTGTTAGGATATATAGTTATAAGCGACAAGATAAGGAAAGAAGCACATGACACACTCCAATATTTTGAGACGCAAGGGGTTAATATTAAAATAATATCTGGGGATAATCCTGTTACTGTTAAAAGCATAGCAATGCGCGCTGGCGTCAAAAACTACGAAAATTATATCGATGCAACCACATTAAAATCATCTCAGGATATATATGAAGCATCGCGCAAATATACAATATTTGGGAGAGTAACCCCAGATCAAAAATTAGAGTTAGTAAAAGCATTAAGGTCAGACGGACATACTGTTGCTATGACTGGTGATGGCGTTAACGACGTGCTAGCGCTTAAGGAGGCTGACTGTTCAATAGCGATGGCCTCAGGCAGTGATGCTGCAAAAAATGTATCACGTCTTGTATTATTAGACAGCAATTTTGCGTCTATGCCTAAGATAGTGGCAGAGGGGCGACGTAGCATAAATAACCTTGAACGATCTGCATCTTTATATTTAGTCAAAACTGGATATTCACTTTTGTTTGCTCTACTGTTTATGATACTCAGCGCTGAATTGCCGTTTGCGCCTAAACACCTAACTCTCTTAGGGATGGTGACAATAGGCATCCCATCATACATATTAGCGTTGCAACCCAATAAAGATAGGATAAAAGGTAAATTCTTTAGTAAGGTATTAACTAACGCTCTGCCAGGTGCTATTACAATTGCTAGTATGGTAGTGACCGTAGTGTTGATAGCAAAGGGGGTTCCCTCAATTGTCGTGGAACAAGTATCTGTTATGTGCTTAATAGTCACTGCTACAGTTGGATTTACTTTTTTAGCTAAAATTAGTTTTCCATTTAATCCATTGAGAATAGTATTGCTTCTCGGCATGATGCTTGTGTTTGTATTGGCATTCGTTCTAAATTTTGGAGTGTTTGACATACAGAAATTTTTCGGGCTTAATACAACATTAGACAGACAAATGGCTATAACCACTCTAATCTGTTCCTTAGTCTCAATACCATTATATTTTGCTATCAACTTTATTATAAAAAGCATAGATAAAAAAGTACAAAAAAAGAACCGCGCGGCACTCAGACTTGAACGAAAAAGACAGGCTCTAGAAGCACAAAGAATAAGAGCTGCTAAAGAATCGATCTTTTAATTATTAATAAAACAGTGTATTATCTAGCTTTTAAGTGATAGTTAAAATTTAAAATAATAGTTGACAAGCAATTTGTCATATGATATTATGAATATATTGGATTGACTATTTATGTAGGGCTTTAAAACGTAGTTCCACGCATAATCAGGTTGTTTTCAAGTTAACTATTGTTAATTAATATATAGTTTATATAAACTTACGTTATAATTATCGTTATCGTGCTTATCAGAATTTAATATGAAAACATTGAAGCTTAGTGATAACTTTCATGTGATTTGTACTCAGCGCGTGCTTTATGATTATTAAGCTTTGATTAGGATTATTGTTTTATATAACGAGTTAGTGCATTATTATGTGGCAAACGTCCCATGACAAAGTGTATTATATCTATCACTTTACAAGGGCTTATCATATAAATGTCAGTTGTTATCATTAGGCGTTATAATTATATTTAATTATGGCAAATAAAGGATGCTAGTATATTTTTGTTAAACTCACATTTACTTAGTTATCTTGTAAATGCACTAATAACTCAAGAATCGAGGTAGAAATGAATAAAGTTGCAATAATAATGGGGAGCAAAAGTGATTTGCCTGTTTTAAAAGATGCATATGATTTGTTAAAAACATTTGGAATCGAAGTTGAGACCAGGGTCATGTCTGCACATCGCACCCCAGATGCAGTTATCAAGTTTTCTGCGTGTGCTAAGGACAATGGATTTGATGTTATTATAGCTGCTGCTGGCAAAGCTGCGCATTTAGCTGGGGTTATAGCGGCACACACATCGATGCCAGTAATTGGCATACCTATCAAAAGCTCGTTTATGGATGGTTTGGACAGTCTGTTGTCAACAGTACAAATGCCAACTGGAGTACCAGTTGCAACTGTAGGTGTAAATGCTGCTGGGAATGCTGCTCTAATCGCCTTACAAATCTTAGCGGTCAATGACAGTAAATTGTACAATAAATTAGTGGGATATAAGGAATTGCTAAAAGTTAGTGTTGAGAGAGATGACGTTGATGTTAGCAATCAATATAAATAACATTTTCATTAATTTATAAATTAATGTGAATACGAAATTTTGCATGTGTACATACAAATGAACGCGCTTCTAAAAATTTTTGATAAAGTATTTTAGAGTGGGCGTTGATGCAAATCTTCAAATAAATCAAATCTTGGATAGAATCTTGTTAGTATAAAAGGATTTATTAATGGCTATTTCATATAAAGATGCAGGGGTAGATGTAACGGCTGGTTATAAGGCGGTTGATCTAATAAAGAACAGCGTTCGGTCAACATTCGATCAGAATGTTTTAGGTGACATAGGAAGTTTTGGTGGTTTTTATTCGATTGAGAATTTTGACCTAAAAAAGCCTGTTTTAGTCTCTGGCACAGATGGCGTAGGGACTAAACTAAAATATGCTTTTTCCTTAAATAAATTTGACACAGTGGGCATTGATTGTGTCGCGATGTGTGTTAACGATATTGTTTGTTTGGGTGCTAAACCTTTGTTTTTTTTGGATTATATAGCAACAGGCAAACTTTTACCAGAGTCAGTAGCTTCAATCGTATCTGGCATTGCAAACGGATGCAAAGAAGCGGGATGTTCGCTTATTGGTGGTGAAACTGCTGAAATGCCTGGCTTTTATAAAACAAACGAATTTGATTTAGCTGGATTCACTACTGGTATAGTTGATCGTGATAAAATCATATCGGGGAGTTCGATTAGACCAGGAGACATATTGGTAGGATTTGCGTCATCAGGCGCACATTCTAATGGATATTCATTAATAAGACAACTGTTTAATCCAGATGATCTTGAGCTATTGAATTCGTATTCTGACGAGTTAGATAAAACGATAGGGGAAGCTTTGTTAACGCCTACTAGAATTTATGTTAAGACTGTGCTTGATATTATTTCCAAGTTTGAAGTATTAGGACTAGCACATATTACTGGTGGTGGCTTTATAGAGAACATCCCCAGGATGATTCCAGCGGGCTATGGTGTTTCGATAGACAGAGCTTCTTATGATGTACCAAATCTTTTTAAATTAATAGTTTCCAAAGCTGGTATTTCCACAGAACAAGCATATAACACATTTAACATGGGAATAGGACTTGTCGCTTGTGTTAAAGAAAGCATCGCATCTGATTTTATTTCCTATGCTAATTCAATAGGCGAACAAGCATATTGCATTGGACACGTAACAGCCACATCTGAGGTTAGACTATGAAAAAACGTATTGCTGTATTTGTGTCTGGCACGGGCAGTAATTTTAAAGCAATCCTTGAGAAAACCGAGGCTGGTGATATAAATGCTGAGATTGTATTGGTAGTTTCATCAAATCCTACGGCTGGGGCTTTATCAATTGCTGAGAATTCGCAAATAAAGACACATGTAATTAATTTTAAGGATAAGAGTAAAATCAATTCTGAATATGTAATTGTGTCAGACCTATTAACCGTTCTTAATATAGACTACATAGTTCTAGCTGGTTATATTAAGATTTTACCTGCATTTTTTGTAAAAAAATATTTAGGAAGGATGATCAATATTCATCCATCTCTTATCCCGAAATTTTCTGGGGTTGGGTATTATGGACATAAAGTACATGAGTCTGTGTTAGCGGCCAGAGAGAATGAGAGTGGATGCACTGTGCATTTTGTAGATGAAGGGGTTGATACTGGCGAGATAATAATGCAAGCCATAGTACCTGTATTTGGGGATGACACTCCTGACACATTAGCTGCACGTGTTTTAATAGAAGAACATAAGATTCTACCACTTGCGTTAAAAAAATTATGTGCTGATTAGATTAAAATACGTTTTGTCTAAATAGTGCTATCTATAAATAACTTGACAGAGGATAAATATGAAAAAAAGAGCCTTATTGAGCGTATCTGACAAAACAGGTATAATTGATTTTGCAAGAGAGCTTGAAAAACTAGATTATGAAATATGTTCAACTGGTGGAACTCTCAAAGCCCTACAAGATGCTAAAATTAATGCAATTAATGTATCTGATATAACTGGTTTTTTAGAGTGTCTAGATGGTAGAGTTAAAACACTGCATCCAGTGGTTCATGCCGGTATTTTAGCTATGCGTGACAATGAATCACATGTCGAACAACTAAAGTCCCTTGATATCACTCCAATTGACATAGTTGCAGTTAACCTTTATCCATTTAAACAAACAATAACTAAAGCCAATGTGACATTAGAGGATGCCATTGAGAATATTGATATTGGCGGACCGACAATGATTAGAAGTGCAGCTAAGAATTACAAAGACGTCTTTGTAGTCTGCGATCCTAATGATTATGATTTAGTAATTTCTGAGATCAAATCAAAGTCGAGTGATACACTTAAACTTAAATTTAAATTAATGACTAAGGCGTTTAGACACACAGCCGCATACGATTCAATCATATCCAACTATTTAACCGACATTGAATCTAATGATTTTCCTGAGAATCTAACATTAACATACCAATTAAAACAGCCTATGCGATATGGTGAAAATCCATCACAGCGAGCTGCTTTTTATGCAGACGGTATATCTCAGAAATGCTCATTAGCAAATGCCATACAATTACAAGGTAAAGAGCTATCTTTTAATAATATAAATGATGCGGATGGAGCTCTTGATACACTAAGGGAATTTAATTCACCTGCATGTGTAGCAGTAAAACACGCTAATCCGTGTGGGGTGGGTGAAGCTTCAAATATTTTTGATGCATACATGTCTGCATACGAGTCTGACAAAATATCAATATTTGGTGGTATTGTTGCATTAAACAGGGCTGTAGATAAGAAGCTCGCAGAGGAGTTATCAAAAACTTTCTTAGAAATAGTAATAGCTCCTGATTTCACAGATGATGCGCTAAATATTTATGCACTTAAAAAAAATGTCAGATTATTAAAATTGCCTGACCTTTCTATACCTGTTTTAAAAACAACGCGTGATATAAAAAAGGTATTGGGAGGGCTTTTGGTACAAGACTATGATTTTACGCTTTTCGACGAAAAAGACCTAAAAGTAGTTACAAAGCTAAAACCAACCGAAGAACAACTAGACGCTTTAAGGTTTGCATTTAAAGTTGTAAAACATGTTAAATCAAATGCCATTGTTGTTGCTACAAACGGCAAAACCCTGGGTATTGGTATGGGCCAACCTAATCGCATATGGGCTGCAGAACGCGCATTAACGCATGCTGGAGAAAAAGCAAGAGGTGCTGTATTAGCCTCTGACGCGTTCTTCCCATTCCCTGATTGTGTTGAGATTGCTGAAAAGTTTGGAATATCTTGTATCATACAACCAGGTGGATCAATAAAGGACAAAGAGTCAATTATAGCTTGTGATAAATTGGGGATTGCTATGGTTTTATGTGGCTCACGTCATTTTAAACATTAAATAAAGAATATGGAGGAATATAATATTAATGGCTTCAGTATTAGTAATAGGATCTGGGGGGAGAGAACACGCTGTTGTTAAAGCGTTGAAAAAGAGTCGACACGTCGATACGATTTATTGTGCGCCTGGGAACGCAGGTATTGAGGAAGATGCAATATGTGTTCCAATCGAGCCATTAGACTTTGGGAAAATAATAAATTTCCTACAATCACATAAGGATATTGCCTTTACTGTTGCAACGCCAGATAATCCATTAGTTGCTGGAATTACAGATGTCTTACAGGAGAAAGGGTTTAGGGTGTTTGGCCCATCTAAAAAAGCAGCAATGATTGAGGGGAGCAAAATATTTGCGAAAAAATTAATGGAAAAAAACGGAATACCCACTGCTAAATACTCATATTTCACTGACTATGCTGATGCGCTATATTATATATTGCAAGCACAGTATCCAATCGTTATAAAAGCTGATGGTTTGGCATATGGAAAGGGTGTTAAAATCTGTACCAATTTCAAAGATGCTGAAAATGCTGTTAGTGCTATAATGACAGAAGCTGTTTTTGGGCTTAATAACAGAAATATATTAATTGAAGAGATGTTAACTGGGCATGAAGTATCACTTTTGGTATTCACTGACGGAAAGACTTTTAAATTAATGCCTAGTGCGCAAGACCATAAGCGCATAGGAGATGGGGATTTGGGCCCAAATACTGGTGGCATGGGCGCATTCAGTCCAAGCCCGTTTTTTACACCAATGATGCTAGAGAAGACCATTCAAAGGATAATAAAGCCAACAATAAATGCATTGAATGCTGACGATTGTACATTCAAAGGCGTGCTTTATTTTGGATTAATGATCTGCAAAAGTGATCCGTATGTCATAGAATACAATGCAAGGTTTGGAGATCCTGAAACACAAGCAATTCTGCCTCAACTTGAGAGTGATTTGTATGAAATATTCGATGCAGTTATTGACGAGAGACTTGATGAGATAGATGTAAAATGGTCACGCGGGCAAGCTGTCTCTATCGTAGCCGCTTCACAAGGTTACCCTGGATCCTATACAGTTGGGTATCCAATTACGATAGATCCAGATGTGACAGATGTTGAAATATTTCATGCAGGGACCAAAAACATAGATGGTGAATTATGCACAAACGGCGGTCGGGTTTTAGCTGTGACCGCTATTGCATCTGACATGCAGGCTAGCCGTTCTCTAGCATACAATGCATTGAAGAAAATAAAATTTAAAGGGATGTATTATAGATACGATATAGGTAAATAAGATGGCTGTAAAAAGAATTTTCGTTGAGAAAAACGAAGGGTTCGACATTCCTGCACAAAAAGTGTTAGAGGATGTTGTTAATGTGCTTAAAATTAATGCAAGCGCTGTGCGCCTATTTAACATGTATGACATAGAGGGCATCTCTGATGACGATCTTAAGGTGGCCGTTGAGAACGTTTTTTCTGAACCGCCAGTCGACGCTGTTTATTACAATAAACTGCCCTGGTTGTTTGGATTTAAAAGCTTTGCAGTCGAATATTTAGATGGGCAATACGATCAAAGAGCCGATTCTGCTGAACAATGTGTACAGCTATTATTAAATAAGGACAGACCTAGGGTTAAAACTGCTACCGTATATGCTTTTAAAGAAGTGACTGAGGAGCAAATAGAAACTATTTCAAAATATCTAGTTAACCCAACGGACTCAAGAATTTGTTCAATGGAATTGCAAGAGACTTTGGAAAAAAAGTTTGAGGATAACGACTCAATTGAAAAAGTTGAAGGGTTCTCGGATTTTTTCAAACCTGCACTTAAGAAATTTTATCAAAGCCGCGATTTTGCCATGTCGTTAGATGACCTTATTATGGTATGTGATTATTTTAAGACTGAACAAAGAGATCCTACTGAAACAGAATTAAAGGTCATAGATACATACTGGAGTGATCATTGTAGACATACCACATTTAATACAGAAATAACAAAAGTGGGGTTAGGGAAAAACAAGGAATTAATAGAGACATATAATCTGTATAGGACAATGTTTAAGGAATTATATAAAGATAGCCAATATGAAAAGCAGATGTCACTTATGGATATAGCTACGATTGCTTTGAAAGGACTAAAGAGAGAAGCTCTGTTTGATGATTTAGATGAAAGTGAGGAAATCAATGCCTGTTCTATAAAAGTAAAAGTGAAAACAGATAGTGGATCTGAGGATTGGCTTGTTATGTTCAAAAACGAAACGCACAATCATCCTACAGAAATTGAGCCTTTTGGTGGAGCTGCTACTTGTCTAGGTGGGGCAGTGAGAGATCCTTTGTCGGGACGGGCATATGTCTATCAGGCAATGCGAATAACAGGAGCTGCTGATGTATATAAAGACGTTAAGGATACCTTAAACGGAAAGCTTCCTCAACGCGTTATTTCAAAAACCGCCACAGCAGGATTTTCTTCATATGGAAACCAGTTAGGACTAGCTACAGGGATTGTAAGAGAAATATATAATGACAAATATGTCGCAAAGCGACTTGAGACAGGTTTTGTCATAGCCGCAGCACCTAAAAAGAATGTAATAAGGTCAAAACCACAACCTGGTGATAAGATTATATTATTAGGCGGGGAGACTGGACGTGATGGTTGTGGAGGGGCTACTGGATCATCTAAAGCACATAATATTGATAGTGTGCTACAATGTGGCGCTGAAGTACAAAAAGGTAATCCATTGACTGAGCGCAAAATCCAGAGGTTTTTTAGAAACCCTGATGCAACAAGATTAATTAGGCGTTGTAACGATTTTGGCGCTGGTGGAGTTGCTGTAGCAATAGGTGAACTTGCTGATAGTCTTGATATATATTTAGACCTAGTCCCCAAAAAATATAAAGGTCTGTCAGTGACAGAGACTGCAATATCAGAATCACAAGAGCGCATGGCCTGCGTGGTTGATAGTAGTGATGTTGAGCTATTTATAAAGCTTGCTCGCGAAGAAAATTTAGATGCTACAGTGGTAGCGAATGTAACAGATAGTGGACGGATGCGGATGTTTCAAAAAGGAGAAATTGTGGTAGACATCCTGAGGGAATTCTTAGACACATGTGGTGTTAAACAAAAGGCAGAAGTACAATGTCGTAATTTTAAAAGTGTTGGTTTGTTTGAAACATATTCTGATGACGTTAAAGAAGCTATAGAAGCAGAAAACGGAATAGCAGCAATTCGTGCAATCCTAGCTGAAAAGACAGTTATGTTGCAAAAAGGTCTAGGAGAAACGTTTGATTCAACAATAGGAGCAGGATCAGTATTTATGCCGTTTGGCGGCGCTCTGCAGTTAACACCATCACTTTGTATGGCAGCTAAAATACCATTAGAGGCAGGCTTTACAAACACCTCAACCGTATGTGCCTGGGCATTTGATGCAGATATAACCGATGCAAATCCGTTTATAGGGAGTCTGTATTCGACTATTGCATCGATTTCCAAGTTAGTTGCGAGCGGCGTATATCCTGGGGGGATCAGATTAACTTTGCAAGAGTTTTTCAAGCGTTTAAATGCAGATCAAGAACGATTTGGTGAACCCTTTGCCGCATTACTCGGAACATTTTGCGCACAATATAATTTATCAACACCTGCGATAGGTGGTAAAGATAGCATGAGTGGGTCCTTTGAGGATTTAGATGTGCCGAATACCTTGATTTCATTTGCGGTAGGGACTGCAGAGGCAGATCGGCTTATAACAAATGTCTTTAAACCAGGCGATGAATTGTATATTTTACCTATTGTTTCAAGAAAATCGGATAACTTAATGCCAGATTTTACTTTGATTAAGAAATTATACTTGACTCTTAATAAAGAGATCATAATGAGAAATGTAACAGCTGCGACTGTAGTCGAAACTGGAGGTGCTGTAGCAGCTATTATTAAATCTATAATCGGCGATAATTTGGGCGTTACATTTCAACGTCTACTCAAGATCAATTTTGAGTCATTACTAGGTGATATTATAATTGCAGTACGTGATCCATCTAAGTTTAAACGTTATAACATTGAGCACATTGCGACAGTAACTGATGACGGCATTATATCGTGCGAAGCGTTTGGAGAAGAAAAGTCTGATGATGATCCATTGAGAGCTTTCTTGTTGCCAGAAATGCTAGAGGAAGAAGTAATCGATCCAGAATCACTTAAGATGAAAACACGTGAAGCAATTGAGATTTTATCTGGGCATGAAACTTTATATCCTACTACTAAGCAAACTGAAGGTGAAGTTGAAACATTAGATTTTGCTGGGTTCTCAGCAAAGAAATCATCAATCATGAAGCATCCTGTGCCACGTGTGTTGATCCCAGTATTCCCAGGCACAAATTGCGAGTATGACACTGCTAAGAGGTTTAGAGAGGAGGGGGCTGAAGTTGAGATTGTTGTGATTAAAAATGCTAATTCTGATGACATTAAAGAGAGTGCAGAGCGATTAGTAAAAGCTATAAAGAAGAGTCAAATAATAGCGTTTCCTGGCGGGTTTTCTGGCGGTGACGAACCTGATGGGAGTGGTAAGTTTATTGCTGCTACTTTTAAAAACCCATACATTACTGACGCAATCCATGCGTTCTTAAAAAAGAACGATGGTCTAATATTGGGCATTTGTAATGGATTTCAGGCCTTAGTAAAATTAGGTCTTTTACCTTACGGATCAATTAAAGATGCTACTGCAAATTCACCAACTTTGACATTCAATTCAATTAATAGACATGTATCTACTATGGTTAAGGTTAGATTAACTGGAAACCATTCGCCATGGCTGTCATCCTTTACTCCAGGTCAGATTTTTAACGTACCAGTCTCACATGGTGAAGGGCGTTTCATGGTTAATGAAAATGTATTAGCTAAACTTATAAGAAAAGGCCAAATTGCAACACAGTATGTTGATTTCGAGGGTAACGCCACACTGGAATCTCCATTTAATCCTAATGGTAGTAACTATGCTATTGAGGGGCTTTTGTCTGAGGATGGTCGAATATTTGGGAAAATGGGTCATTGTGAACGGATACAGCCCAATTTATATATAAACCTCCCAAAAGGCGATAATGAGTTGTATGATATGAATGTGTTTGCGAACGGCATAAAGTATTTTAGTTGATATGAAGCTAACAGTAATCGGCGGTGGTGGAGTACGCTCCATGTTTTTAGCTAAGAGCATAGCGAAAAGAGCATCTTATTTGTCAATCACAGAAGTTGTATTCATGGATATTGATAATGAGAGGCTCGATGTTTATGGAGCTCTCTCAAAAAAGATATTTGAATTAAAAGCTCCAGAAGTTAAATTTTCACTCACACTAAATATTGATTCGGCATTAAAGGATGCGGATTATGTAATCACAACTATACGTGCGGGTGGCGACTTAATGCGAGCCCGCGACGAAAGAATAGCACTTCGATGTCGTGTTTTAGGACAAGAAACAGTAGGCGCAGCAGGATTTTCATTTGCTATGCGAAGCATTCCTGTATTGGTAGACTATTGTCAAAAGATAAAGAATTTATCAAAACCCAACTGTAAAGTTTTTAATTTTACAAACCCTGCGGGTTTAGTCTCTCAAGGGTTATATGATGCTGGATTCAATTTTGCTTTTGGCATATGCGATGCCCCGTCTGGTATGTTGAAAAATTTCAGCAATATAATGGGGAAGGAGGTGAATGGTGAATGTTATGGACTTAACCATTTATCTTTTTTTAATAATGTTTATTCAGATGGAAAAGATGTAACGCGCTTGATTTTGGAATCATCGAACATTATTATGAATTCAGATTTGAGATATTTCAATCCTAATTTGTTAAAACGTAATGGATTTATTCCAAACGAATATTTGTATTACTATTATTATCCAGAAAAAGCTTTATTTAATATCATAAGGAGCGGGAAATCAAGAGGCGAAATTATTTTAGATTTAAACATTAAAATGACTCGGGAATTAAAAGAGGAACATGTCAAAAACAATTTTGATGAATCTATTAAAGTGTTTTCAAAATGGTATGGTAAAAGGGAAAAAGCGTACATGGCTAATGAAACTGGTATGGCTCGCAAAAAAAAATGGAGTTTTGATATTGAATCTGATAATGACGGTGGCTATGCTGATATTGCATTGAAATATATTGAGCTTGAATTGACTGATAATGGCGGGGATATGATATTATGCGTTCCGAACAAAAACAAAGCTATAATGCAATTAGATGATGATGATATCATAGAGGTGTCATGTTCTGTAACTAAAACGTCATGTATACCACACAAAATACACGAAATCCCAGATGTTAATTTACAATTAATAAAGCAAGTAAAATTATATGAGAGATTGGCTTCAAAAGCGATTTTGAATGCTGATTTTGATTTAGCTGTTGATGCCTTATATGTAAACCCAATGGTCGGTTCCTATGCATTAGCAGATGAATTAGCAACAAAGTATTTTGAACATAACAAGAATTATCTCATTACGAGGCTAAAATGAGTGGGTTTATTGCAGGATCTGGGATTTGTAATATAGATCTTATATTTTCAGGATTAGAAAAATTGCCTGATGAGGGGACCGAAATTTATTCTAAGAATTTTGAAATGCGATTAGGTGGGGGCGCAGTTGGCTCAATAATAACACTATCAAAATTAGGAATTCCTACTAAGTTATTAACATACCAAGCGAGTGACATATTTTCAAACTTTGCTATCAATGAAATAAAGAAATCTGGATTGATCCCTATCGATTTGAGGGGGAGTTCAGCTTTTAACACAAATATATCTATATCATTAGTCACATCTAATGATCGTACATTTATTAGTTATGGGCAAAAAATTAGAAAAGGCTCTGATTCAGAGGAAATTCTATATGAAAATTGCAAAGGTGCTTTTGCTGTCATAATGGAAATAGGATTATATCATGATGTATATTCTAAACTCAAAAGTGAAGGCACTAAATTGCTCTTAGATATAGGATATGACTCTAACGCTTCTATTACAAAATACATAAGAGAGCTAGAGTTAGCAGATGTGTTTTTACCTAATAGATCAGAAGCTATTAAAATGACTAGAGAGAATGATTTTATAAAAGCTGGATACGTTTTGAACAAAATAGTACCATTAGTTATTATCACTGCTGATAAAGATGGCGCATATATCTTTCAAAATGCAAGGGTTAAACACATTCCTCCATCAACCGATTATCAGTATGTCGACGCTACTGGGGCAGGGGACGCTTTCTTATCGGGATTTGCATATGGATTATATAATAATTTTGACATAAACACATCTGTTTTTATTGCTAATATGTTAGGCGCAAAGTGTGTTAGTATGTATGGCTGTCTATCTACAAATGTAGATGAAAACGACCTTAAACTAGAAATAAATCGTGCAAAAAGATAATTATGAGGACAATAATTGCAATTGGTGGAGGCCAACTAAAATTCAAAGAAACACTAGAGATTGATAAATACATTGCTGGTCTTGCGTGTGAGCGCGCAAAAGGCCGGGCTAATGCGCTTTTCTTGCCGACAGCTAGTAGTGATAGTTTGCCATACTATAATTCATTTAGAAAGATATATACTTCAGTTTACGGATTAAAAGCAGATGTAGGGTTATTAATAAAAAACAAAGATTCGATTGATAAAATCAAAGAGAAAATCGATGTTGCTGATTTGATTTATGTGGGCGGTGGAGACACAAAACTTTTACTCAAGGTATTTAATCAAACTGGAATAATTGATAAAATAAAGGAAGCCTACAATTCTGGGGTAATTATCACTGGCGTCTCAGCTGGCGCAATTTGTTGGTTTAGAGAATTCTTTTCTGACTCTGAAATCTTAACAGGTTCTACTGAATATGTGAGAATGAAAGGATTAAGTGTTTTAAATGGATTTGCTGTGCCTCACTACAACGAGCGGCAAGCCGAGTTTAATTCTATAATGTCAACTTCAGAAGACATTACAAGTGCATACTGTATCGAAAATTTAGCAGCTCTAGTTTTTAAAAATGAGGTGCTCCTAGGTGCGTTAAATGCAGGAGGTAATGCTTATGAAATGACTAAAACAAGAGATAAAGGTTTAGTGAAAAACAAAATAGATTCTATAAACCATGTCAATTGATAAAAGAACAACGCACATTCATAATTGTGGAAATTTGATACCTACAGAGGTTTGGAGATTTTCAAATGCTCAGAAATGTGATACAAATAAAACAAATCATATGATAATAAAACAAATTGTAGTCTCAACATTCAAATTTGTTAAAAATAAATGATATAATTTAATATAAAACTTGATATTTTTCGTCGCAAGTTATATAATATAATAGTATAAACTAACTCCATACTCATTTTTTTGCAAAATGCATCAATTTTAGGAGTATTTATTTCACTAACAAGGAGTTGCGTATGGCACAAGAGCGATTAGCGGACAATAAACAATTTAGTGCGCGTTGGAGCGAACGTGACGAAGCTGTTCTTATCGACTTGCTGAAAAGAAAAATAGGAGAGTTGCGTTATGATATTGGCGAAGCAACATCTCCTTATTCTAGAGCGAGATTAAAGACCCGTCGTGCTCAGTATAAAAGGCTTTTAGCAAAAGTAGAAGCTGGAAATTATAATAGTGATATTCTTGCAAACCAGATGGCAGCATATCAACAAGCAAAAAATCAAGGAACTGGCAGATACTCTTTGCACGCTGGGCAAGTACCAAATAAAGTAGGAAAGTATGTTGATTCATATGAAAGTATTGATTTTGATTTTGATGCATATTTTAGAAGATCAAGATACTATGGGGTTGCACTGCCATTAATATCTCTAATATTTACAATTATATTTGTACTACTCTCGTTATTTAGCGTCATCATGCCCGATACGACACTTGATAGTATTGAAACCTCATTAAACGAAATGGCAGAGACTACTGCATTGCCTCGTCTCATGCCGTCGAGCGTATTATATTTTAAGTTGACCGCAGAGGACGATTTTCTGGTACCCAATGATGGTTTGTGGCCTTCTGGCACTTTTGCGCAACCTGAAAATGCTATTGCTAAAGGAACAAAATACGAGACAGAAGACGGTGTTATTCCTGAATCTGTATGGTTAAATAAAAATCTTAATATGACATCAATAAACATAACAGGCATTGATGTTATGAAAGCTGTATTTTACACAGACATAGTAAAAAAATATGAGATCACACCTTTAGAGAATTTCCTGTTTCCAACTGAGCGTTCTCGAATATCTTGGTATTATCGAATGTTTATTTCGCAACGAGAAGACATTTTGAAGATCCAAAAAGATGCTAATGGGAAGTGGAATGCAGTTAATATCGTTAATAACCTTGCGACATATGCAACAATTATATTCTTCTACATAGCAATGATATGTTGTTTCCTCGAGATTATAATTAATATTGCGCGTATGTTTACACACACATCTAGAAGATATCATGCTGTGCCTATAATTCTACTGATAAGTATAATAATGATGATTATTTGTCCTGTATTCTCTTTAATGAACAGTTTTGAAAATTCGGTTTTAAGTACAGACATATCTACATATTTTACTTTCTTGTGGGACTCTTTCCTTCAGAAAACTGGTTTAATCGGTGTTAATTACTTACTAATTATGTTCGCAGGTCTGGTACTATTATATATGTTCTTGCCTAAATTCTTCAAGAATCGAGCATTCAAGGCTCCATCGTATGTACCAAAGGGCAATAGGGCGCATACCTTTAGAGGTAATAACATCCCAACAAAGCCTGGACAAAGAGCAGCAGCAGGCGGAGGCAGGCAAGGACAAGCTCCTCAATATCAAAGGCCAGCTGTAGCAGGGCAGATGATGATGCCGCCTAATGCTAGGGCTCCTGTAAATCAACAACGGCGGGCCACATGATAAAAAGAGAAAATAAAAATTTAATTAACAAGTGCGTCCATCTAATGGACGCACTTGTTAAATATACTGATGCATTTTAAAAAGGACGGGGGATATGTTTAATAATATCAAAAATGACATTAGAGTAGCAATGGCACGAGATCCTGCTGCTCGAAACAAGCTTGAGATTCTTTTAACATATGATGGTATAAAGGCGCTGGCACGATACAGGTTAGCTCATAAATTATATATTAGAGGATGGAGACTTATTCCTCGACTAATTATGGCTAGAGCAAAGCATATTACTGGGATTGATATTCATCCTGGTGCCATTATAGGCAAAGGTGTTTTTATTGATCATGGTGATGGCGTTGTAATAGGTGAGACCGCAGAGATTGGTGATAATGTTGTTATTTATCAAGGTGTGACGCTAGGCGGGACAGGAAAAGATGTGGGAAAGCGACATCCTACTGTTGAGAATAATGTAATGATTTCAGCAGGGGCCAAAATATTAGGACCCGTTACGATTGGTGCAAACTCTAAAATTGGGGCTGGATCAGTCGTATTAAAGAGTGTTCCACCAGATTGCACTGTAGTTGGCGTGCCTGGACGCGTTGTTAGAATGTTTGGACAAAAATTTGACACAAATCAGAATGAAAAGTCTCCTGATCCTATATTAGACGAAATAAAAAGAATTTGTAATCGTTTAAACTCCGTTGAGGATTCGATTGGAATCACTGGTTGTAAGTATTCAATTGCAGAAGACAGTGATTATATTGAGGACCCATTAGATAGTTCAAAACTATAATGAAATTAAACATATGTATAATCAAAAGGTAATTTATGTTAAAAGTTTATAATACTCTGACACGAACTAAACAAGAATTTAAATCTATAATACCTGAGCTTGTTTGTATGTATTCATGTGGGCCGACAGTATATAGTTATGCTCATATTGGTAATTTACGAACATATATTTTCATGGATCTTGTTAGACGGTTACTTAAGTTTGAGGGATTCAAGATTAAAGGTGTGATGAATATTACTGATGTTGGGCATTTGATGGCTGATGCTGACTCTGGTGAAGATAAAATGGATTCAGCAGCAAGAGAGTTGAACAAAACACCAATTGAAATTGCTGAGATGTACACCGATGCTTTTTATATTGACCTAGAAAAATTAAATATTGAAAAACCTGAAATAATAGTAAAGGCCACTGATCATGTAAATGAAATGATTAGTTATGTAGAAAAGTTAATTCAAAACGGTTATGCATATGAGATAAGTGATGGCATCTATTTTGATAGATCAAAGTTCCCTAAATACGGGATATTAAGTGGTGCTAAATTAGATGATCAAATTGCTGGTATTAGGGTAGAAGTGAATAATGAAAAGAGACACCCCGCGGATTTTGCGTTATGGAAAAAAGCTGAGCCATTGCATATTATGAGATGGGATAGCCCTTGGGGCGAGGGTTATCCAGGATGGCATATTGAATGTTCTGTAATGAGCCAAAAATACCTAGGTGAAACATTTGACATTCATACAGGTGGTGTTGATCATATTCCAATTCATCATGAAAATGAAATTGCTCAAAACGAGGCAATATCAAAAAAACAATCTGTTAATTATTGGATGCATGGAGAATTCATGTTGGTTGACGGTGGGAAAATGAGTAAAAGTCTAAAAAACACATACACCATATCCGACTTAGAAGAGAGAGGATATAGTGCATTAGATTTTAGATATTTTTGCTTGAATGCTCATTACAGGAGCAAATTAAATTTTACTTTTGTTGGCATGGATGCTGCAAAAAAAACACGTGAAAATTTAGGACAGCAATTAGCTAAACACAAAGAATCTACCATAGAGACTGATAAAGAAATATTGAATAATTACAGAAAATCATTCAAAGAGGCCATAGAGGATGATTTGAACGTGCCACTAGCTTTAGGCATTTTGTTTACAATCCTAAAAGAGCCAAAAAGTCGTTGCATTTATGATCTTGCCATAGAATTTGATGCTATATTTGGTTTGGCGTTAGATAATGTTCCTGATTTGACTCAGAAAAAATCCGAGGACACTATACCAATCGAAATTTTAGAATTAGCAAACAAGCGGTCTTTCGCAAAACGCAATAAAGATTACGTATTAGCTGATAAGATCCGATCAGAAATATCCAAAAACGGGTATTTAATAATTGATACTAAGGACGGTTTTACTATATCAAAAGAGGGTGAAAAAGAATGACATGCCCTGATTGTGGTATTGAAATTGGGTGCAGAGCATATAAATGCCCCCTGTGCCATAAAATATTAGTTAACGATAGTAATATCGATGATATGCAGATGCTACGTCTCCCACGTTATTTCCCACCGCTCAGTAAAGCTCCTGCATTTGCAACGGCACTCTTTGACAAAATTTATTTAGTTATTTCTATATGTATTGCAATAACAATGCTTATAACATTCATTTTATTAGAATCATTCAGATTCTTTTGGGTGACACTTGCAGGACTCCTTTATTTGTATTTTTTAATTAGATATACTATACGTGGGACTAACCATTTAACGCAAAAAGTCGTATTTCAAACATTGCTTCTGACGGCAATATCGTTTACGTTACCAACAGCATTCACTAGCCCTCTTGTTATTTATGAATATATTTTGCCAGCTATATATTTAACATCTATTATAATACTTGGCATATTTACTTTAATCCACTTTAAGATGATGTCAAGACACTTAATAAATCTAGTATTCGTAGCGCTCCTTGGTATTTTTCCATTTGTTATTAATATAGTCACAGATTCAACTGCTCGCCCAAATTTGATTTTTTCAAGTGTCACGGGCACTCTTGCTGTTACTATAATAATATTGTCACTTATATTTTCTTCTAAACAAATAATATCACAATTAAAGCGAATATTTCATGTATAATAGGCAGTGCTGATTATTAAATAAAACAACGAATGATATATAATGCGTGTAATACATAAATTAGCACATGTAGTTAAGTTTGAAATTGATTGATTCCATTTCTGTTCCTAAATACAGCCCGTATGAGCGTAATGAACGTGATATTTGTATGTACGAAGTTGCTCCAATTAAGCATGAAAACAAACACTCAAAATGAAGAGTTAATGATGTAGCGCGGCAATTCAATTACGACAATAAACGGCTTGCAAAAGACACAACATCATTGATAATATCTAGGAGTGATGCTCACCCAAATTTAATCTGTCTAATTCCAGCAGTAAAAGTTATTAATTTAAAATTAATGCTAAAAATGGGCTAAATTAGCGATTATAATAACACAAGATAGTACTAAACGCTATGCCAATGGATCATGCATGTAGAAAACTCAAAAATAAAAAAAAACATTCTATACAATATTAATAATAAGATAGGAATCCCTCTTATTTCTAAGATGCTACAATTTTCCTACGTGATTTTATTTTTTTAAAGGAAAAATAGGATAATTTTACAATTGTTTGATGCTATTTAAAAGATATTTAACTATAATTTTAATGCATGCGATCCTACCTTGTAACACTCAATTTTTAAAATATAATACCTTTTATACAGTTTGTCAATAATGAAATCTAGCCACTATTTTCTCATGTTAAATGCAGTTTTTTGAGGTATCTAAGTTCAGTGCAGGATTTTCCTAAAGAACTGCACCTACTCTGATAATTAACATTCACAAAAATTTACTATATAAATGCTTGATAAATTTCTTAAAATGAGTTAAAATATACAAGATGCGGAAGTAGCGCAACGGTAGCGTCCTGCTTTCCCAAGGCAGTCGTTGCGGGTTCGAGTCCCGTCTTCCGCTCCATGTGCAAATTTTTATGGGATTTTAAAATGGATAGTTTAATAAACTATTCATTTTTTTAAATTTTTACAGAGTTTAAAATAAATGTATTCACCTCATTAATTTTATATATTAAAATCCTGTAGCAAGCAAACGAGTTAAGTGCTCTATCAATGTAATGTCACTTTGTATTAGGGCATATAAATTAACATATTTATTTTCTAAAAGGACAATTAGTTATTTTGAGCATTAATCCTTAATTCTCAGTTTTTTTTAACACTATATTTTCACGAGTTAATTATCAAAGCAAGTGCAGTCATGAGAAGAATAGTGCATTTAACTTGAGAATTTAAAATAGCTTTTAGTTTGAGATACTTTTAATGCAGTTTACATGGCATTTTAGAGATTGTGTGATATAATGCAATTCCACATAATAGGTAAGGAATAATCTTTGTTAATACGCGTATTAACAATTTTAAAGATATTAATGTTTTATTTCCTTGCGAAACTGAAACTGAACAAATTTGTCTAACGGATAATGGTATTGAAACGATATTTGCTATTTGTTTCTGTGTGCGTATCGCTAATCAAGATCCTAAATTGTTGTCAACCAAAACAAGTTGAATTGCAGATATTCAATTTCAATATTCTAAGCTTGCAGGATATTTTGAATTTCCATCATGCTAGAATTGTTTTTTACAGCCACTATTTTTTTATATTAGGATTAATCATAGCAACTATTTTAAAGGAAGTTCTTCTGTTTATTAGAAAATGGTACTGATCTGGATTTGATTTTTCAAAATGTTTTTTCAGTCTCTAGATATTGTATAAACTGAGGCTTCAGCGTAATCAAATTTTAGGGCTACATAATTTGTAGGCTATTCACATTCATAATAGTCTTTAACATAACCTCCAAATTGTAATGAAAAAAGCATCTAAAAAACAGAAATTAACTCAATGCATCTCAAAAAAAAATGCAGTTATTTTGACTTCTCAAATTAAATGCACTATTTTCATAAGAAATGCACTTACTTTGATAATTAATTTTCTTTTAGAATTAATAAAAATTTACAAATAATTTTTTGACAATTCCCCAAAAATAATGTATAATAAATATAACGATTTTAAATTCGTTAGTTATTTCAAGACAAATAGTTGTAAAAATAATCTGATTTTTATTTTAAGAACATATGAATTTTTGGGTTTTTCCTGTTATTTCTTTCAAATATAACTTTGAAGATGCAAACGAAGAACCAAATTATGGTTAATATTAGATAGATGATAAGTATTGTTTTTTAGAGATGGTTTACCGAAGTGCGGCACATTAACACAGTAAATTAAAAACGTTTGATAAGAAAATATTGATGAAGAAACTCTTTTTTTAAGTGAAATAGTGAGTAAAATCATAAAAGGATAATTATGAGTAAAATTAAAAAGACAAATTTTAATGCATTGATGATAATGATCATCATAGTAGCGTTAATATTTATTATAAGTTTCGTTTTTATATCTACTTCCAAAACCTATGCAATGGATGATGAAAATATCGAAAGATATTTCATTGGGCAAGAAACACCGTCCAATCTGAGCAATGTTATTAAAAACAATTCACCGTCAGCTACAGCACCAGTCATGACGGTTCTTACGCATGGATTAGGAGAAAGTGCCTATGCATGGAGCGGATCAGACGGAAAATTTGGATACAAGGATGATTCTTTAATTGAGGAAATAGCTGGTGATAGAAATGCCAAAAACACCATTGTTTTCTGGGCAGGCGTTAAAGAAAAAAGCTCAAACACGTGCAACTTTTTTTTGAAGGAGCTAAAAGAAGATAATTATTTGACAGATAAAAACATATATTTCAACAATCAAACGAAACTATCTCTAGATGATGTATCAAAACACATTATTCTTGTCTTTGAAGGAAGTCAGGATGAAAATAGTTTGCAAGGCAATGATGCCGCTTATTCAGAGTTGCGTCATATAATAAATAAAACTTTATACGATTTAATATTCTGGGGAGCGAAGAGCCCAAGGATAAATCTAATTGGACATGGTAGAGGTGGTATTCTTAATCTAATGTATGCGGCAGAATATAAATACAATGTTGCATCAGTCTACTCAATAGGAACACCATATAACGGAGCATCAACTTTGGGCTTAATGCAAACAGCATTAAGTGGAACAGGTGAGGATTCTAGCATTATTAACAAATACATAAATAGTGATGGAGTAAATGATATGCTTACCTTCGCCAGTCAAAACCTGGCGAATTGGAACAATGTTAGGGAATATGTTGATCTCCATGCATTGGGAAGTGTAATGCCTGTGGATTTTCTTAAGGATATGAGCGATGTCCTCTCTGAAGTTTTAGATCTTTTTGATGCGATTGACACAGTCGAATCTACGCAGGAACTAATAACTCTTGCCAAAGAAAATGAGAGAATTCTAGGAATGCTTGCAAGAGAAATCAATCATATGGTCAACCTTTTGGATATGGCAGAGCGAATCAATAAGGCATATTCGATTGTCGATATTTTCGCGATTATGGCGGAATATAAGGAGGATTTAAACAATCATTATGTGGAAGATCTTGATGATATGGTTCATTCGACAGTTCACAATTTGACATATTATATTCCAGACGATACCCTGCTAACTAGCATAGAAAAGATAGGCCTAATATTACTTTTTCAAGAAAACGGTTATAAGCCAGAGGAAATGATGTTGGGCGACATAATTTCCATATTTGCTCAAATTATAAGCCTTAATGATGTATATAATGAGTTTTCTGACATGTTTACAGACATTACTTACGAGTTATATTATGGTTATACCAAAGGAGATGAAAACAACAAAAACACAATACCAATAGTTTCAACGGATTTTTTTAGCAAGTTGTTAGAAATGATGGGTGACACATTAACCATAAACGAGGTATGCTCTGATGAGCAGGGTAATCAAGTTAATTTTATGAAGGAGGATATTTTTAATGCTGGAGGAGTAGATTTTACTAAATTAAAAGGTTTAGTTATAAGTTTGGCGTCTGACATTAAAGAGTTTCTTACGGATAATACGCTATCTGCCCTCAATGGTGTTTTGCAATTTCTTGATGTGGCAGCGCATGTTCCAGGTTCACAGATAGTTTTAACAATTTTAATAGATTGTCTATATCAGTTTATTGTTAAACCAATTTTGTTTGTTGCAAATATAATCGATAGCGACCCGTATTCTACTAAAAAGAAGATAGGTGATAAAGCAGTTATTATGTTAAACACAGAGATAATGCGAAAAAACCTTTTGGAGGGTACTAGTTTTTTAGATCGGATTCAATTATGGAACGATGATTTTATTTGGCTCAATGACGGCTTTGTGAATTCAAGCTCGCAAATTGCAATAAACTTTGATGGGATTAAGAGAAAATTATTTTTGGATGAGTCTAGTAACTTTGATAAATATAAACCCTCATTGCTAGAATTACCGATACCAATATCGCATAATTTTCAGACAAGAAACCAGGAAATCGTAAATTATATCGTAGAAGATATAGAAAAGAACCTCGGCAAAGCCATATTTGTCGACAGATACCGCATACTCGATGACGAAAGAGCGGAACTTGTCAAAATAAGTGGTGCTACTAAAGCCCAATCGTCGGTAGTCATACCAAATAGTTATGAAGGCCGCGAAATAGTTGCTGTTTGTAGCAATGCTTTTGCTACATCTGTGGGTTCAAATATAACTAGCATAACCCTACCCAATAGCATTAAGTCCATAGGATATCGTGCTTTTGCAGGGAATGATAGTTTATTAACTGTAAATTTACCAACAAGCCTTGAAACGATAGATAAGGGAGCTTTTGATGACTGTTGTTTATTACAGAATATTACGATTCCTGCTTCAACATATTATCTGGCAGAAAATCTATTTGTTGGATGTACAAGCTTAAACATCACTGTAACCTCTGGAAATCTTGATTTTAAAGCACAAGATAATATTTTATATAACAATGACTTTTCACGCATTATTTTTGCTGGGAATGTAGATACATCTATTATCCTGTCTAACTTAGTTACAACCATTGATAACCTTGCTTTTTATAAAAGTCATGTTCAATCTATTAATTTAGCTAACACACTTACAATTGGAAACAGTGCTTTTAAAGAGAGTAGTTTAACAACTATAACTGGTGGGGACAGTTTATTAGCAGTAGGTATGGATGCTTTTCAATCTACGCCTTGGTTGAATGCTATTCATACAAACGGGATGGCGGTAATTGGCAATACTCTTATCAAGTATAAAGGCAATTTAAATGATATTACCACAGAATTGTTTCCATTAGATGTTACTACAATTGGTTCGGGTGCATTTTACGGAAGTGACATTAGTAGCATTAGACTTCCTGATACAATAACGCGAATAGGTGAATACGCTTTTTCTTACTGTACTAATTTGACAGAGATAGTATTTAGTGAATTTATTAACTTTATAGGAGGGTATGCATTTAGATGTAGTACTTCCTTATATAACGTAAAGTTTTACGGACTTAATACCCCAACTATTGGAATAAATGCTTTTGATGAAAATGATAGAGACAGGATTATTTCTGTGCCATTTGGTTCAGAAAATAACTACAAGTCATATCAAACCCTTACAAAATATTCGACGCGTATTGTGCCGCTCTCAATCACCATAAACTATATAAGTAATGGCGAACATCTCTCATCATCTTCTGTGTCGTATTATGAAACACTTACAAACATGCCCACTCCAGCTATAGAGGGCTATACCTTCGGAGGGTGGTATATTTCAGATGCTCCAAATGAAACCGTTGGTTATCAAAACGGAAATGTATGCCTCTTAAGAGATGACGATAATTTATTTGCTAGATGGACAACGATTACATATACAATTTCCTATGAGCTTAATGGTGGTTCAAATGAAAACAATCCAGCAAGCTACACCACAGAAACAGAGACAATAATTTTAGAAACCCCCACGCGTGAGGGTTATACCTTTAATGGTTGGTATTATAATTCTGAATATACGGGGAGTGTTGTCACCTCAGTTGAGATGGGTTCTACTGGAAACAAAACATATTTTGCAAAATGGACAGCAAATACTTATACTCTCACATATGATATAAATGGAGGAGAGGCACTTAATCCAAATACCAAGGCAGTAACGTATGCTACTGCAGTCGAATCATTGCCGTCACCTGCAAGAGCAGGGTATACATTTCTTTATTGGATGGATTTAAGCGGAAGCGTGTATGATGCAAATCTAATATACAGTGTTGATGGTAATCTTACTATTATAGCACAATGGCAAGTTATAACATATACAATTATTTACACGCTTAATGGCGGTTCCATCGAAATCAATCCTGCTAGTTATACCATAGAAACAAACACAATAATTTTTTTAAATCCATTACGTACAGGTTATACTTTTGGCGGCTGGTTTGATAATGCAACTTTTGCAGGTTTAGCAATTGAGTCCATTGAAAAGGGCACAACTATAGGAAACAAGATGTATTTTGCGAAGTGGACAGAGAATGTGTATGCTGTAGCGCTTAATAAAAATGCTGTTGATGCAGTTTTAGATGAAATCAACGTAAACGTAACGTATGCAAGCGCGTTCACATTTCCAATTCCGACAAGGTCTGGTTACGAATTTGAGGGTTGGTATACGACAGCAATCGGCGGAGTATGCTATGCATTAGAGACCGGCGTTGGAACAAAGAACTGGAATATAGTAGGCAATACTACGCTGTATGCAAAATGGCGAATCAAGATCTATACGATACAATTATCTAATGGAAGTGCAAGCAAATATTTTGGTGCTAATGGTATAAGCGAGGCGGTTCAAACACTTACCTTTGGACAAACCTTTAATCTGAACAACTTTTTGAATGAAATTTTATCTTCGGATTTTATTAACGATTCAGTCAACTTCTGGTTTAAGAAAGGGTATAAGATTAATGGCATGATATTTAGCAATGGTACGAGCTTTGGTTGGACTGGAGATACAGTGCCCGATTTAGGTTCAAGCGAAGATGCGATAAGCATTTATATCAATTGGGTTAAGGAGCAACATACAATTTATTTGTATGATGGAACCACATTAAATCAAACAATAACGGCATCGTATGGTGACCCCATATCAATAAACACGATTACTAAAACTGGATACACTCTTGCAAAATGGTATGTTTTTACTGGAACTGTCTTTGACAGTGAAGTACAAATTTCGAAAACTTTTGACTATACAACTATGCCAGATTGCACTCCTTTTTTACTGAATGATAGCAGTTATATTTGCATACAAACTGATTGGGTTGCAAACATATACACCATGACGTTTAACGCCCGCGGAGGAACAGTTAATCCAACGAGCAAAATTGCAACGTATGATTCTGTTTTTTATAACCCTCTTGATCCACTGCCTACTCCTACGCGAACAGGATACAACTTTGCGTGCTGGATGGAAAACCAGGACGGGACTGGTGCTATATATAATAATATCTTGGGCGACATCTATACTATAGCTGGGAATAGCACAATCTATGCACAATGGACACCTATAAATTATTCTGTTACATACACACTTAATGATGGAACTAATGGAAGCAATCCTACTTCATATAATATTGAAACCCCGACTTTTAATTTAGTTAATCCGACCAGAGCTGGTGCTACTTTTGGTGGATGGTACATAACCTCTAATTTTAGTGGCAGTGCGACAGCTTCTATCGTAAAAGGAACAACTGGTAACAAGTCGTTTTATGCAAAATGGATTTTAATTACTTACAATATCTCATATACGCTAAATGGTGGAACAAACAATTCAAGCAACCCATCAAACTACACGATAGCGAATGATGACATAACATTTGCAGACTCAACAAGGGGTGGATATACATTTGCTGGTTGGTTTGGTAATGCTAATTTTACAAGTTCTGCAATAACTTCAATTGCAAAAGGTTCTACAACTGGAAATAAAACGTTTTATGCAAAATGGAATCCAATAACATATATTATATCATATAATCTAAATGGTGGAACGAATTCAACATCCAATCCATCATCCTACAATATTGAATCCAATAATATTACTTTGGTAAATCCTACGAAAAAATATTATAAATTTGTCGGGTGGTATGGGAATTCAGCGTTTACAGGTTCAAAGATAACAGTAATTAACAAAGGTAGTGTAGATAACAAATCTTTTTATGCAAAATGGACTGGAACTACTTCAACAAATACAACAAATGTGGTTAATCTGGTAAACATAGTTACAGTTAGCTCAAGCAACTTGTCAATCGTCATTGGCACTGAAGTAGAGGAGGTTACTTTTATTGGAAGCAGTTCAACAACAAATTATTCTGGAATTTCAATTGATATTACAGCTAGATCAACCCCACTTAGCATACGTTTTGTAAAAATTAGCATGACTGGCAAAGCAAATAGACATTTATTGAATGCCGTAAATTGTCCTAATTTAAAGGTAGATATTGAAGGCACGGTTGTTTTAAATGGTGGTGTTGTTACAACAGGAACTATAACGGAGGAGGATGTAGCAGCTCTTGCCGTCCTATTTTTTCTAACATTAACATTATACAAAAATGTTTTTAATGAGGCTTGTGCAAACGTACACCCAGCAGTAATAAAAGCTGTAGCATTGTCTATTACGTCCGAGTATGATGCAAATGCAAATTTGTCTATAAATGGTGGTTCTGGTAGTGGACAAACAACCGATATTTCAATGGGAAACAGTGGTGGTAATGGGATTATTACCTCAGGAGATCTTAATGTCTCTGTCAAGAAAATAATAATTAAGGGTGGGGATGGTGCAGAAGGTAAAAAGAAGGAAACTCCCGCCACACCAGATGCTCCAGCTAAAGCAGGAAAAGGAAACTATGGCACAATAGGATATACAGGTGTGGATGGTCTTACTGGCGGAATGGGCGGCTTTGGCGGCCTTGGCATAGGAGTTGCTGGGAATCTTACTATTTCATCAGGCACAACTCTCATTAGCACTGGAGGTAATGGAGGTAAGGGTGGCCAAGGTGGAACTGGCGGAACTGGTGGAAAAGGCGGCGCTGGAGGAGATGGCGTATTCTTGGGAGCTACGGCAAAGGCTGGAGGCAAAGGAGGTAAAGGAGGGAACGGTGGCCAAGGTGGAACTGGCGGTGCGGCTGGGGACAATTATGTTTTAGGTAGCATTGTAGGCACTGCTACTCTGACGAAAGGTGCCAATGGGGTAGGCGGTAAAGGTGGAGCTGCCGGTACTGGTGGAGAAGGTGGTGTTGGAGGGAAAAAGACCACGGGCGGTTATGCAAATGGTGGTTTACCAGGAGATCCAGGTAAAGCTGGATTAGACGGCGTCACGTTTTCAGGTTAACAAACACATTGTGTTTACAACGAATTAAACACAATTAAATTTCACAATTTATGTAAGGAGGTACCTTATGATAGGTAAAAAAAAGCGCATGGCAATAGTTGTTATATTACTTGTATTTATTGTTGCTTTGTCAGGTTGCTCACTATTTAGTAAGAAGTTAAAAAAAGATGAGGAAAAGAGTACCATAGTTGGCGTGCGCGTGGAAAATGCGCAATATAGGCCAGAATTAGATAGACTATCCAAAACAGTGAAGACCATGAGCCTTGCCCCTATGAATGAAGAAAGTCAATTAGAGGGTAACCCTGGATATCGTGAGATCTCTGTGTCCCAAATTGATGAAACAGGTTTCATTGAAATTTTGAATGTGCTTCCACAAATTATCAGTCTGGGAGTAGGGAAAAATACTAGATATGATACATTTGAAATAAAGGATGAAATTGCATTTATTGTAAAAAACGCGCCATATTTTAACCAATGGTTTAGACTTCCTACAATGAGAGAAGGACAAGGATACATATCTATCCCGTATTATGAGGGCTGGGCATTTTTCATAGAAAGCGACGCGGATGCAAGAGATGTCACGATCACCCGTGTTACCTACCCAACAGCGTTTGGCTATTATGATTTTGATCAAGAAAGCGAGAATGATTCGCATAGACAATACCAAGTAATGCAAACAAGATATTATTTTGATGATCAAAACAGAGAGATTGTTGAGTGTTTTGTCTACAATGTAGCCGTGGTAAATCGTGAAAACATTCCAATAGCTTTTCAATATCTAAAAAATGTAAAGGATACCAGTTTTACGCTTTATCGCATGATAATAGCTGAAAGTTACAATAACGTGACGCTTCGTAGCCGTGAGGGGGGACGTGACATTAGAGGCAAGTATCCATATGGGACGTCACGAGAGTTTATTGAACTTAACTATGCTAATGAAAACGAGATCCAATTGCTTAAAATAAAACAAATATTGGCAACAGATGTTTATGACACTCCGCCGACTACAGATATTACATTCTATAATCTCACAGAAAAAGGCGTGCAATTTTTGGCTCATACTTACGACTACGCTGGAGATGGTGAAAAACTAAAATTAATAACTATGGATCGTTATTCTTACTTGTCAGTATTCAATGAATTTGACGCTCCACATTATTTTTGCACATCACCTTCTCTTAATGGGAAGAACAGAGAAATACCGTTATCAATTAAACATTCAGAGATTCCAACACGCACACTTACTTGGGGACAAACGCTTGGCGATGAAAATTCGTTACTAAGATCCTTACAGGAAACGATCATCAAAATGGCAGAAAATCTTGGTCTAAAGAGAGAGTCTTCACTTCAATTTGCGAATGCATTTGTAAAGCGGACAACAATTTATGATTCCAGCCTTTCTGCAGAAAAAGCATTGGATGATTTTATTCTTGACATAACCATGAATATTGTAAACAACTCGCATTTGAAATCAGAATGGGATAATATTTATCGTAGCACTAAAAAAGCCATAAAAACACCCGATCTTTATGGTCCGTTCATAGGGACAAAAGTTCCGCTTCGAGATTTTAGTGGCACGATGGATTTTTTAGATTCTAAAGAGGGGTTTCTGAATGTGAGTGCCTATACTTGGATTCTTGACCAGCAATATGCAGACTGTCAAATGCGTCTTGCTTTGCGTTCTGCTTACGGTGAATACACTTTAATGTTTCTAGAATCCACAACTATCATTGAGGACGATCGAATGATCTATAACGGGGAGGAAATAAGGAAATTAGAAGTTTTTCTTAATAAAGAAGGAGTTTATACCGCCGTGTTTGTTTTGACAAGAATCATCGACGGGATAGAAACAGTTGTGCTTGATACATTGCAAATAGCGCAGGTTGAGTACTTTACATACTTAAGTTTGCCAGAAACAATTACCCAAGATGGTGATACTATGTCTTATGAGGTAGATGCATCTGGGAGAAAGCTTGTTATCACAGCTACAAAAACAGATAAATGAACTTAATCTGTAGAACAATCTAGCAACAAAAGCCACTATTCTATATAGTGGCTTATTCTAGAGTTTATGGGAGTTTTTAACTAATGTGCGGGTGTGTCTTTTATCAATAATTGTTTTTTGTCTTTAATTGTACAAGGCAAACACATGAATTAAAATTTTAGTTTAAAGCTACTTTAAAAAAACACTTAACAATTACGAAACTATTGTATTTCTCTTTAGAAAGATTAGAATCACAGGAGAAAATGTAGTTAATATTTAGGACGAGATAGATTTCCATCTAATTATTCATATTGGTTAGAACACTTTTGAGAAATTTTTGAGTTTACTATACACCTATCCCATTAGTATCGCGGTTAGCATTCATTTGTGCTTTTTATAATTGTTAATTTAATCTATTTGCAAAATAAAGTTTAAATTTAATATTCCTTAAATCCTTAAATTAGATAGTTTATATCTGCATGAGCATTATTCCTTAATTTTCTCATTGCTGTTGTAGAATTTCCAATCTTTTTATTTCTAATCTAGAGTGCGAAAATATTATAAGCACATTTTCTTAAATATGCATGTATTTAAGTTAATAACCATTTTCTAGATCAGCAATTATCTTCTCCGAAATTGTCAAATGAAATAATGAAATATCTTGTTTGGTTAGTAATACGTCCATCACTGAGAATTACATTAGTTGATACTGCATCTATAGCCTTTACTCCTACCTAATCACTTTTTATGTCTAAAGATTCTATGTCAGTTATATAATAGCATGTTCTTTTTTCTATTCACCCATGTCCTTTGTCCTCTGTAGTCAAACATTAGACGC
>JAIRMA010000101.1 GCA_031259085.1 Christensenellaceae bacterium | reverse complement strand
GAGAATATAGACATTTACACATATGCAGGGTATGCAGTAGCTAGTAGCAGTATATCGCTGACATTTACTTCAGCTAATGGTCAAGTATATCAAGACGTGCTACCAACAAAGCCTGGTGTATATGAGGTAGCAATTACTTATGCAGGCGACGAGACTACAGAGGCTGTGACGGTGGTTTACCAGTATGTTGTAGAAGGCGCAGATAATTCGGTTTTGATTTGGATTGGGATAGCATCTGTAATCGTAGTAATTGGCGTTGGGTTCATATTAGCTGGGATCAAAAGAAGAAGTATCAAGCGGTAATCAAATAATCATATTAGTTAATATACATAGTAGAGTAAAAGGCCACTAGAAGTGGCCTTTGTTTTTTTAAAACACGATCGATTTAAGCACTTAATGCGAAATGAATTTGAACAGGTCTAATATCCAATTAATTGATCATCCAATCAATATATATCCCAAATCCCAGGCTCGAATCATTCAAGAACACATGCGTGACTGCTCCAATTAGCTTTCCATCTTGAACAATAGGTGATCCACTCATGCCTTGCAGTATCCCTGCTGTTTTTTTTAATAATCTTGTATCGGTCACTTTTATTATCATGCCTTTCTCCGCAGGGTTATCCTGAACAGAAGCTTTAACAATTTCAATTTTGTATTTTTCTGGCTTCCGTCCACTAATCGTTGTATAAATATATGCTTCCCCTAGCTTTACTGAGCTACGTTCTCCTAGCCTTACAACAGGTCGCCCAGTATGGAGCATGTTTTTTGCATCACCAAAAACCCCATTCCAAGCATTCTTGTTTAAAATGCCAGACTCATAGTCACTCAAATCAAATCGCCCTTTCAATTCTCCAGGTGTGCCTGGGCTACTTTGCACACAACCCATGATCTCTGCCTTATATATTGTCCCATCGTTATATTGATTGGTATTGCCTGACTGATTATCAAAAATCTTGTGACCTAAGCCAGCAAAATATTTCCCATCAACTGACACATAGGTTAATGTTCCAATCCCAGAAATTTCATTTTTTACCATAATTCCTAGTTTTGGCTTGTTTGTCATGTTATCTTTATGAGGTGTTACCTCAAAATCAATATATTCATCACGACGCAGAATTTTTAGTTTAAGTATAGTTGATTTAAAATATTCACTCTCAACAGTTTTGATTAATTTTTCGGGTGAGTTTATATTTATATTATTAACCATATATATCATATCATCTATCATTAGTCCAGCATCGCGAGCTGGATTAGAATGACCGTCTTCAGTTTTTACATCTTTGAATCCCATAATCACAACGCCATTGCATTTAACAACAATCCCTATTGGCGTACCTCCTAAATATACACTACTAATGTCTGTAGTATTTGCGTATGAGGTCAGATGTGAATTTATAAGCATTATTGGCAATACAATCGCCAATAGCAGTAAAAATATTTTTCTTGATAAGTTGTGCATTTTAGCCCTCTATATTAGACTCTTATATTTAACTAGTATAATATGCGTCTTAATATATAATGTGAAAATACCTCAAAATTATGCTAATGCAACCATTATTCAACTCAGTCTGAATATTTAAGTTTTTTTACAAAGTATTTGTATAATTTGCACAAGAATTTCAAAGTCACCATATAATGACAGAAGCGTTGATTTACAACACTATATTAATTTAAGGATTGAGAAATAAATGAAAATAATATGTATATCATGTCCGAGATTTTTAAGATCATTAGTTAAAGCAATATTCAGAGCAAAGAATTCAGGAAACTAAAATAGTTTACGTTAAGTATGTTATGATAATATAAACGAGACCATGTTTTAATGAAAATTTAAAACATGGTCATAATTAAAATGTGTGCATGCGTTATCTTAATATATGATATTATAGTTATTTATCTCCAATTGGTAAATAAAGTACGGGGTCAACGTACTTTGTGTCTAAAATTACTGCAAAATGGACATGAGCTCCCAATTCGAGTTCTGAAGCTGCTGAATTGCTAAGTCCACCTATAATGTCTCCCGCTGTTACCGTCTGTCCTAATTCGACCAGTGGCTCAGATAATGATCCGTACAAAGTGAACATGTCGTTGCCATGATCTATTACAACCATATGACCATTTAATATATCATACGATATTTTAGTGACAATGCCATCTAGTACTGCATGTACTGGATCGTTAAATTCACCAATGAAATCGATCCCACTATGAATTGCAAAATGGCCTAAAGTTTCCCATTTTACAGGTGAAGTTGCACTGTAGTCTCTGACTATTTCCGTGTTGCTAGTTGGCATCGCAAAAATTACTGGATCATCTATAAGTGGCGGGATAATTATATCCTCACTAGGTTCACTAATATCTGGTGCCGTTGGTATTTCATCTTCAAGAGGTGGAACAACGTCGACTGGAGCATCTATTATGCCAGTGTCTAAATCGGCATTATTTGATAATATTGCAGTAATTATCATAGATCCAATTCCAAGAACACAGATAAACATTATGATATAATAAAAGTTCTTTTTAAAAAATAATTTAAGCATCCCATTTCGAGAATGATTCTTTTCCATATGTCTCCTATTCAGTTCGAATTAACATAATATATTATAGACATGGAATATAAATTTAAACATTATATTTTAAATGAATGAAAGGTAATAGTGATAGGTTTCAATAGCAACCTGCAGTTGGGATTTATAAAACGTATTTACTTTTTGGTGATTTTATGGTATAATATTGTATGATCTGCGCTAATTGTGAGGTATTGGTTATGATGTCACAACGCAAAATAATAATAAAATCATCTACACTGGCAATAATTTTAATATTGTTTGTGGTTTTTTTGGTTATACTAGCTAATCCATATCCGTTAATTGATTCTTATTTAATGGCTTTTGCTGAAGCCGATGATTGGACGCACGATTTTTATTTAGGAGACGGAAAAGACGGAACTTACTTATCTTTAAATGTACAAGGGAACTACACAGAAACTGTTAATTACGTTAGTCTACAAAAGAATGAACAAGTGGACTTTACCTATAAACTGGATGCTGTTAAACTTAGTTCTGATAGTGGGATTGGATTCAGTATTGTTGATTTGCATAAGGATTATTATAATTCTAATCCAAATGGATTAACAGAAAAAAAACCTTCAGGTATTCCTGGAGGCGGGCCACCTGAACATTCTGGAACTGATGTTGCAATATCGCTAGGACAAAACCTTAACACTTTATCAGGCAGAGCGTTATATTTTGAAACAACAATCAAATATGTAGTTACAATAAGTTTTCAGGAAGAAATGATATCTGCGATTAATAATGGTCGTGTTGAGTTTAATTTGTCAAGTGTAGTAATGAACTATTTGGTAGGTGAAACGGAACTAAATTTGATGAATGGTAGTAAAAGTGCAACAAACGTAGCGCAAACAAAGTATTCAATCAAAGCCTATATTGGAGAAGAATCAGAAGTAACAGTAGCTTCTGGTACAACTTCCGCTACAAATAATGGTTATCAATTGACGCAAAGTGCCCATTATACCAATTCAAACAACTGGCATATTCCAGTTTTGTCCCAAGATAATACTATGGACATTATCATTGAATATACAGCTGGATATCCCTCAACAGCAGCATACTATACTGATGCTGTATATGCTTCTATTGAAAGTGTCCCAGAAATCACACTTTCTATGAGATATAATTTATCTGATGTGGAATTCACTACAAACGACGCTACTTTTGGAAATATCTTATCTCCCGATCAAGGTGGTAGCAAAGTATATTCAGTTGATTTAGAGAGTAAGTATGGAGGTTATGAGCTAGAAGCAACAGCAATTCCAAATGATGGATACTGCTTCCTATACTGGAAATCCGATCAAAATGCAGGTGCTGATAATTTTGAGACTACTATGGAACCTGTAGCATTATATGAGCATAACATTACAGATGCACCTAGTGGTAGAATAACATATCAGGCTGTTTTTGAAAAAATTAAAATCACTGATTTACACGATGGAGGTTATTCTAATTATATATATAATAATACTGGGCAAGGGCCGCGGGCGTATTTGGACTATGCCTTTAGCTATGTTAATCATCATATAGTGTCACATTCATATGGAGGTACAAAAGGAGAGACTTCACAAACTGGAAGCGGGACAGACTCAACTATAAATAATATCAAGCCCAAAACAGTAGGTCTGTATAGTTATTCTGTCGTGTTTACTAGACAAATTCAAGTGGAAGATGGTGTTAATACTTTTGAAGTTGGACGGTTGACTAATATCTCATACAATATTAGTAAATACACGCCAACAGGTTACACATCATCCCTTAGTGGGAATGGTTTAGCAACGTATTACTATGGACAATTATTGACTGATGCCTATATAAATAAAACAAAAGATGGCAATGGTGTCATTTATTTAAGCGATACATTCATATCTGGCATTAATAATAAAATAAATGGTGATTATTATTTTGTTGTAGCCACATATAATGAAGGAATTAGATTAACTGAGAATCCTGGATCTGTAAAAATTAAATTTGTACCTACCGACACAAAAAATATAGAAAGCATAGAACTAGAGGGAACTCTTAATTTGTCAATTACTAAAACAACACTTGAATTGGGGTATATCGAAAATGACAAATTGGTAAGTGGTTTAGATGGCCTTTCTTTTGATACATTGGTATATGGTCAATTAAGAGATGATCTTGATGTCACTAATAAAATTGTGTTATACAATCCATATACTTATGATATGGCTACAGCAATTGATAACCCATTTGGGGCGGTTAGATATTCAGTTATCAATTGGGGTGGGATAAGTGAGCGACCTGCAATAACTACTTCAACACAAGTAACATTGCAATTTCAACTCAATGGTAATATTCCAAGCACTAACACTCCCTCTAGCCTTTTTTACAATTTACCCACATCGGAAATTAAAATCACATATACCGTGGAACAAGCAAATTTAGTGTTTGAGCAAGTAGAGAATCACATGCTAAAATTCTCGTATACACCGTATGGAAATTCTCAACCTACAACTGTATATCAAAACATTAATCTCATGTATGGACAAGGACTCGGTGTGATCACTATTGCCCAGACTGGTAATATTTTTAGCAATGTGTCAGGATATATTGACACAGGAAAGATTAAATTCACATGGTATCGCCAGAATGGTGATAATTCGCATGGAGAAATACTAACAGATTATTATGAGGAAAAATTATTACAGGTAGTTGATAGTACTAACCCTAACAGTCTTAGTAATAAAAATTATTATTGCATTAAGGCGGAATGGACTAATATTGCAGGTAATGCTACAAATTCCAATTATGCACCATATTATTTTTATAATCAAAGTATAACTATAGCTAAAGCAAAATTGAATAGCAGTATTAATTTTGAATTATCACAAGAAAATAGTGATATCGGCGCAAAAATACCAGTTATAAAACCAATAACATATGGCACAATAGTTCAAAATGCATTATCAACACAATTGAATGTTGGGAAAACCTTGAATGTAATAAATCAAGATTTGGATGTATATTATAAAATAGATTGGATCATAGATGCTTATGCAAACAGCATAGGGAGTTTAACAAATTACCCATATGCCCTTGTGTCAGATAGCAAACAATACCCTGTTAAGATATCAATATTTAAAAACAACGGAGCAGAATGGGTTATTGACTCAGATAATTATGAACAAGACGGCGAATTCATACGAAATGATTTTGGGCAGGCTTTTGCTTTAGCTACACTAACAGTTAATCATTCAGAACAATATTTTTATGTGAATGTGGGGGGTGTATTAAAAACTCTTAATAACAATAATCTAACTCAGGCGATTATAAGTTATAATAGTAACATTTATGAGGAAACCACAGATGGGTTGAGTGTTGGGACTGATAATGATATTGATATCGAAACATTATATATTGAAGGGAATAACACCTTTAACATTATAATATATACAACAGCAGTCATTTATAAAGCTAATGGGAAGTATGCGAGTATTGATAATAAGGCAAGCGTTCTCATATCTGCTATTAATCCAAACAATTACAACAATGTGGCATTTTTTGTCTCTCAATGCGAATTAGAAAATTCTTTTGATGTGCCTTATACGAAGATAATTTTTACTTTATCAATATCTGCCCCTGCAAAAACTGAACCAGGAATTGTAAGTATTAAAATTGGTCAATATGATTCAGGGACATCTCTTATTAATCCGAGTGGTGGCAATTATAGGTCAAAAGAATGGGATCCTTACCAAGAAGATAACGATCCATATACCTTATTTGTCAAATTAAATAAAAAGCCAGATGGATTAAAGGCAGCTAATATCAGAAATCCAGATGACAATCAGGATCCACAACTGTATTCATATGTTGCATCATACGGCAATGAAATTTCTATTGAACCTAATGCTTCTGCTCGAGGTGTTTTGGCATATGTTGGAGATGATGGCAAAATTACTATAAAAGATGAATCAAACATTAGTGAGCTATATATAATAACTGCATCCTCGACAGGATCTTATAAGCTAACTTATACAGCCGATGGGCATGTAAATGTTCTTAAGCCATTAGAAAATCCTTACATGCCAGTTAATGAAGAAATATGGATATATATAAGCAAAAAAACTGCTATAGTGAATTTATTATTTGATGCTAAGACCGAAAAATCCATAACATATGGAGAAGCATCCCCCGAAATAAGTTATGGCACGAGTGACTACTTTGCTTCAGATGATTTTGATTATATAAAGAATATTTTAAAACTAACTAATTTGGCTAATCAATCGATATATTCAGCTGGATTGATCTTAGATGTTGGGAATTATAATATAGGTGCTGGGATCGATAATGACAGTGTCTCTATTATTGGGTTAACAAATGAGCAGCTAGCAAAAGCACGTGATATAGCTAATCGATACAAAATTACATTTAATACTGTGGAGCTGAAAATTACTAAAAAGACAGTAACTATTACATTTAATAATGAAGCTCAATACGAAGAAATAGGTGAGTTTAAAGTATTTACCATTAACTATTTTGATGATGGTATTAAAGATGCAAATGAATACGAATATAGTTACATATTCGATGGTATTATAAACAAAGATGTAAGCATAGACGTTTTAATACCAAATATTTACTTACGACCAAGTGTTAGCGCTATGATGGCTGGTGATAGCGATGATTACTATCCTATTTCTGCACGACCTAATGTAGGTGACTATACACTTATGTTATACGTGCCAAATGACTGTCCTGCAACTAATTATGATTTTGTAATTGAACGTGCGAAATTGGTAGTTGCACCTCGCTACGTAAATTTAGATTTTAAGACTATTAATCAAGATTATACTTCAAGTTCATTTGATTTTTTGAGTAATATTAATTTAACGGGAGTCAAAGGGGCATCATCTCCTACAGGCACATTAGATATTAAATATTTAAAAACTGGAACTATTGTTAATAACGACACTGTATATTTGAATGCATTGCAACATGCAGGAACGTACGACGTAATAGTTTCATACACTAGTGGAAATCCTGATAATTATCAATATACTAGTCAAACATATAATAAAGGAGTTATAATAAACCGAATTGATCCTACTATAATATTGCCTAGTTACGATGCAAAGTATACTGCAGATGAAATTAAATACTTGCCCACGATAAAAGGAGTCGCGACAGATTACAATTTAACTGGCACAATACAAATATTTTATTCGCCAATTAATGATAATGAATTCACTAACACCATTCCTAAAAATTCTGGAACATATTTCGTGAAAATAACATATACTAGCTCAGATTCCGACGATTATAATTCTCTAACAGTTACGTCTGAGACTGCTATTATTAATATTTCCAAAGCAGATTTAATTATATCTTCTAATACACTTAGTAATAAGCTTAACAAAAACTATGATGGTAAGTATATTGTATTAAATGACATTGTTGTGAGTGGTGTAGGAGATGATGGAACGTTTGATTTAGAGTATTTAGATATAACCTACCAAAAGACTGGAACTTCTGTGTGGACTGAATGGACGACTAATGACACTCCAATTAATGCTGACAAATATGATGTTGAGTTAAAATATAATGCAGATTTAAATGCGTCCACAAAGGCTAACTACAATGTGACAATTCAGTCATACAGAAATGGTGCAATTGAAATCTTAAAAAGCAGTATAGAGAGCATTGCACTAAAGATTACCACTAGTTATACTAAGACATATGATGGGGAAAGAAAAGGGATAGTTATTGACCCGAGCACAATAGATATAAATATTGGGATAAAAGGTTCAGATGTAACTCTGACAGAGGTATCTTACTCTAATATATCAATAACTTATGCAAAGGTCACGCTAAATGAGAACACATACAGCATAGGTAGTTATTCATCTCTTGCCCCTGTTGATGCTGGTGACTATGTAGTGAGACTAAGATACAATTCAAATGGTAGTGGTAATTATGCAGATAGTGAGTATTATATCAGTGAAATCTTAACAGAAGAGGTCTTTTCGCAAAATGTGAAGATCACGATATCAAAGGCCACACCTAAAATCATATGTAGTAGCATAAAGCTACCATATAACTCAAAAGCTCAGACGTTTACGAGGTATAGTATAAGTGGAGTGAGCTCTAGTGACAAACCTGTTGGAGGTTTTGAAGTATCATATAAAATAACTGGTACCCTAGATGCATGGAGTAGCGAAGCTCCATACAAAATAAACAAGTACGATATCAAAATAGTATTCAAGGCGGCATCGACTGGTAATTATACAGATGCGGATAAAGAATTCACCTCAATATTTGAAATCACAAATGGTAATGTAACAGTGACATTATACTTAAGAGAGGAGAATTACCAAGGTGTACAAGTAAATGCTGCAAATCCTACTATATTAAAACCTGATGGCACGGCTGTTGAAGAGCAATATATAACTATTGAATACCGACTGCACGATGATGAAAATACTGATAATTGGAATATGACGCCGCCAACAGACAGTGGTTGGTATGATATAAGGATTCATGTTGAGGCGAGTGAGACTTACATTGAATATCTAAATATATTTAATAATATTTTAAGAATTAAAAACCCACTGCCTGAATTTAGTATGGTAAGTTATTCAAAGACATATGATTCTGTGG
>JAIRMA010000028.1 GCA_031259085.1 Christensenellaceae bacterium | reverse complement strand
GGAAAAAATTTCCAATAGAATAGTTAACGAATGTAAAAATATTAATAGGGTTGTATATGATATAACCTCAAAACCACCTGCAACTATAGAATGGGAATAGTCAATAAGTACATAGAGATCTTCATCGCCATCTACTTGCTCTAATGCACCCCAGTCACTCTTTGTTTATCATACGATTAGATGATAAAAATCACTGATCACTATCACTTTGCCGACTATTAAATTTGAAAAGTTGATTTGTAAGCATATGCAATGACCTGAATATTTGGTTAAAAAAATAATGAAACAACTTTTTTCTATGGATTATTATAAATCCATCCATATGGGTCCTTTCATTCAAAAACGCTTTATTGGGAAAGAGCTGTCTTTTTAAAGCATTTAGTTAGACATCGTTAAAAAACAGGATGCCTTCAAAAAGATCTAACTGGCACACTAAAAAGATGGAAAAGACTGGTACAATAAAACTCAATAGAATCACTAACAAAACTATGCGTGGTCTAAAGGGTATATATTGTCTGCTTTGGGAAGCAATAGGAATGAAAACAAAAAGAATTACGCGAAAAACGTTATTGTATAAAACTGGTGTAGAATACGGGATTTTACCATAAATCATGTCTTAGGCTACTCACATGGTTGCAAATACCCTTTGCAATCTAAGAGTTATGTTAATAAAACAAACTATGAGCAATTAAATAAATTATGTGTGCTGACTCTGAAATTTTACAATATAAAATTAAACATACCAATACGATGCTAGAGGATGAAATCTAAGGTGACTTAACTTTAGAGGAGACTATATTTTTAGCATATCCATGAACAACAGATCCGCTATCAATATTTAACTATTTTAAAGAATTCCCAAAAGCTAATCTCACTGTAATATTCACTACTTATCAACCTATCGGCGTTATGCCCGAAGCGCAAAAACTTGGTTTACCACAATTCGATATAATGATATGTGATTGAGCTCATAGAACAACATTAGATTTTTGCAAGATGTCATTAATAATTAGTTCTTAAAATTTTAAAAGAAACTTGGGAATTTATCGTTTTAGGAATATATATATTGCTGTAGTGACACAAAATCAATTGGACCTATCTCTAGCAATTTTTTGTGAAAGTCTAAATCCGCGGCACTAGGTGAATGATTAAAAAACTTTTCTTTGGTTTCTTTCATCATAATATCACCAAACGTATAAGGTAAATATAACCCAGGAAAAGTCCCAGCCACATCTATGAAATTCTGATACTCTTCATTACTAAAGCTTAAAGCTAATGTGGTTTCCATATATGCACTTAACTCATCAAGCGAATAATCATAATAATTAACCTTTATGTCCGCTAAACATCTCAATGCCATACTCAATTTGCTATCTAACACTAATATTCTATATGCGTCTTGTATAAGGGGATCATCTGCGAAATATTCTGCTGCATACTCTTCACAATATTCTGCCCATCCTTCTGCCCATCCTGTGTTTGAGAACAATAATCTAAGCTTATTAACATTTTTATTCTTTAAATATGTGTTTTGATATAGATGACCAGGAAAACCTTCATGCGAAATTAAATTGTATAATGATGATTCTTGCACATTAGGATTAATGTATATCGTCTCCTGTGCATTCAAGTTATCAATAGGTGTTCTAATATAATAACCAGCTACAAAAGTTTTTTGCTCACTTTGTTTTAATAGTTTAAATGTTGTTGTGGAATTACTATTAAAATACGGGAAATCTGCGCTCATATCATCTTTTAATCTGTTATAAATTGTTGTCGCATTTTCTATGGTAAAAGCATTACCTGGCGCATTATAAATTTGATTTAGTAAATCTTCTAAATCAACTGGCATGCTTTGCTGTATCTGTAATATAATATCGCTTATATAACTAATTAGCTTTGCTTCAGCACCTCCTATTGAAAGCTCTGTGCCTGACGATTTTTTAAATATTTCATTATAATAATCTGCGCCTGACAAAAAAGCAGCTAACCCATTCTGGTTTCGAGTATTACTTGGAAAATCTGAAATAAGTGCTTGTGTCGAATCCGCCATAATACGATATGCATCTAATAAATTGGAAACTGCATTTAAATTCTGCATTTTGTAGGCTTCCTTATTAGAATCAAACAGTAAAAAATCTATCGTGTCTATTTTATCATTAAAGTCTGTTACAAAATTATGATCCGCATTTTGAATGTTAATTGGTGCTATATTTCTATAAGCATTCACGGCTCTTTCGTAAAAATCATCTGATCTTCCATAACCAGACAAGCATTTATTACGCTCAAACTCAGAATATTTAGGGAATGCATTGCTCAAATCTACTAAATACTGTAAATAAATTTGTATGTCCTCTTCTGTTTTGAATCTGAACATTCCTAAATTGGAAGGGACATCTGCTGCAGGTCCATTTGCACCTATGAATTCTTCCAAATAATATACTGTTGAGGTCTTCGCATTGGATAAAGCTTTAACTGTAACATCACGCGTAATCTCTTCGTCACGTGTTAGATTTTTAAAGCTTTTCAGTACTGTTATAATATTATCAATCCCATTGTTAGTGTTTTCTCTGTTTTCTGTATATACACTACTTGATTCTACCGGCAGAGATACGTGTATGTTTTTATTCTCGAAATTATACTTATATGGATCATCAATAAGGACATTTATACCTAGACCATCGCCATCTAACAGCGCTTCAAACAAACTATCAGTAAAAACATCAAAGGTAACTAAGTCTTTTAAAGTATCAAACAAGGAACATCCTATAAGAGATGTTGCTAATAATATTATTACTATAATTAAAATAACAATTTTAGGATAAGCTCTGAAATTAATTTTCATTCTCACTCCATTGTATTCAATTGTCTTATTTAGACTGAATGAATAGCTAAATTTAATATTATAATACTATATTCATTTTAAAAAAGCAAATTTGTTTGATGATATAGTTAATTCAGCTCTCAGAATAATCTGGGTTTTCAATTAGCTCACGCGATTCCCCAATTTCAATAATCAATTTGTAGAGCCCCAGTTTATAGGAATACTAAATATATTTTCTTGATTTGTTTATCTAACATAGTATGCACAAAATTAATTTATTTATACTCTAGAATTGTCAAAATATGCTTATTATTATAGTAGGCTATTACGATCATTTATCGATTAAGTGGCGTTCAGTATAAATTAAACATTTGTTTTATGTGAATATAATAACTAAAATTTCTTATAAAGTACAATTCACTGGGAACTTTTATCAAAAAATAATCACTTCTTTTTATTATTGCTTTAGTTTGCTTGCATTTATTAATTAATAGTGTTAAAATAAGTACATTCTATAATAAGTTAACTTGTTAGAGGGTGGCATGTGCTACTCTTTATTTGTTTAATTAACATTTTATTAAAGCGGGAGTATTTTAATATAATGCAGTTGAGCGCTATACGCGAAAGAGCGGAACGCGAGCTAGTACCTATTGTTGAGAATCTAGGCTATGAAGTAGTCGAGATTTCATTTTTGAAAAAAGGCGCAGATTATGTGCTAACAGTCTTCATTTACAAAACGGGCGGTATATCATTAAAGGATTGTGAGCTTGTCAACAGCGCACTTGATCAGCCACTAGAGGCTTTGGATCTAACAAATGGTGCCCCATATAATTTTAATGTTTCATCCCCTGGATTAGATAGACCAATTAAATCGATGAAGGACTATGACCGTAATATAGGGACAAATGTTGTTTCTTCATTTATTGAAAATGTAGATAAGAAAAAAAAGCTAACAGGTAAACTCCTGTCTCATGACGCAATTACTTGTGAAATTGAAGTTAAAGGCAAAATATATAAATTACAAAAAAATAACATAAAACTAATGATGCCTTATATAGATTTAAAAGGTATCAATTGGGAGGTTATCGATAACAATGGTAAATAAGGATTTCTTCTCTGCGCTTGCGCAAATTGAAAGAGACAATAAAATACCTAAAGGCACATTAATAGAGTCTCTCGAAGCTGGATTAGCATCCGCATTCAGAAAGGAAACAGGTGAATGCCGGGCTATAACAGCAAAACTCAACGAAGAGCGTGGCATTATTGAATTTTTTGCTTATCAAACAGTTGTAGATGGTGAACCTACAGACGAGACGGAATTGTCACTTGAAGAAGCACAAGACGTAAAACCCGATGCTAAAATTGGTGAGGTAATAGGCGAAGATATATCTCCTAAAGATTTCTCTAGAATTGCGGCACAAACTGCAAAACAATTGATCCTATTAAAAATCAGCGAGGCTAAGAAAGAGCAAGCTAGACTTGATATGTCCAGTAGAGAAGGTGAGTTAATCTTATCAATAGTTAGACGTGTTGATGCTCTCAACATATACGTCGAAATTGGAGGGACGCAAATGGAGGGAATCCTCTCCTCTTCCGATCGCATTCCAAATGAAAAATTGAAAGTAGGCGATAAAGTTAAAGTATATATTAAAAAGGTTCGAGAGGGACACAGAGGTACTCATATATCTGTCAGCCGAAGCTGTGCTGGCTTCGTCAGGAGACTTTTCGACATGGAAGTCCCAGAGCTTCGTACTAATCTTGTTAAAGTAAAGAATATAGTAAGAGAAGCTGGACATCGTACAAAAATGGCTGTGTTTAGTGATGATCCTAATATTGATGCTATTGGAGCATGTATTGGACCAAAGGGCACAAGAATTAATGCGATCATAAATGAATTAAGTGGTGAAAAAGTGGATTTGATACTCTATTGTGCAGATCCATCTGAATATATAGCAAGAGCCTTGAGCCCTGCAAAAGTGCTCATGGTTCAGTTAAATGAAACCGACAAAGTTGCTAAGGTTGTAGTACCTGATGATAAATTATCGTTAGCTATTGGACGAAATGGACAAAATGCTAGATTAGCCGCAAAATTAACCGGCTTTAAAATAGATGTTAAACCTTATTCAGCTATTATGGAGCCTACCTATTATGGTGATGATTATGTTGATGAGGATCAGACTAATCAATCCGATGGCAATTCAACAGCTGAATTCGATTCAAATACTGAAGGTCCTGAATTTGATCCAGAATCTGATGATCTACAGCCACTTGAGGACTTTGAATATAGTGAAGATTTAGAAGGTTATTTAGACAACCTAGATCCGACTACTTTAGCCGATTTTCCTGTTGGTCTAGACGACTCTCTAAATTACGTCGATGACAATAGCAATGATCTAAATGAGGGTTGATAACTAAAATGCGTGAAAAGAAGACACCCTTAAGAATGTGTTTTATTTGTAAAGGCATGTTTCCTAAGTTATCACTTTTACGTATTGTAAGGTCACCTGATGGTCAGTTTTCTATTGATACTGTAGGCAAAAAATCTGGGCGTGGCGCTTATGTTTGTACAAACAAAGAATGCTTGCAAAAGTGTGCAAAAAAACGTTTGCTTAACAAAAGTTTCAAAACACAGTTGCCTGAGGAAATTTATGCAAGAATTACACAGCTCGCTGAGAGCGAAGATTAAAAGTTATATAGGCTTTGCAATTAAATCAAGAGCTGTTGTGATTGGGACAGATAATATAACAAGATACCTTAAAAGTAAGATTCCAGCACTTTGCTTAATAGACGAAACTTTAAGCGAAAATGCAAAAAAGAAACTAATATCCCATTTTAATGGGAATAAAAACTTAATAACAATTGATAATTTGGGAGAATTATCGTCGCGTGATAGTTGCAAGGCGTTAGCAATATTAGATAACAACCTCGCTAATGCAATAGTAAAATGCCTTGAATCCACGCAAAATATAGGAGCAGTGTAGCAAATGGCTGAAACTGAAAATGTGAAGGCGCAATGGCCAAGTCTTAGTAGTATACAAAATTATATCAAAGCTGATAGTCCTAAGATTTTAAGTCAAATTAATGCCGAAATAAAACAAATAGAATCAACCTTAGCTCAAGTTGTAGAGCGCAGGAATAAAATTCGGGAGGAGCGCATTGCCGCAGAGCAACTTCGTCGTGAACAAGAGCGACTAGCTTTAGCTCAAGAAGAGGCATTAAAACAGGAACGCGCTACTCCACTCTTTGAGCCTCCTGAAGATGTAAGTCCATCAGAAGGTGTCGTTTCTGAACCTTTGCCGTCTAAAGAGAATAGTGTTGATGAAACAGCCAGGCCAGCTTTTGCCGATCAGCCTAAAATTGATGTTGCAGTAGTGTTAGAGCCAACATCGGTTCCAAGTTCAGCTTTAGAAAAAGAAGTCGAGCCACAAAAAGATGTTTCAATAGAAACTACTGAGATTATTCAAACTCCTACAATCGAACGAATTAGACCCAGACCTTCTATGGAAGACAAAAATGCCGTTAAGCCTGACGATAATAGAAACAGAGTCAACGGTGAAAGACGGAATCGCAATAGGAATGATAGAAATAGACAAGATTACACATCTGGGACAGCAGGGAATGAAAGTCGCAGTCAAGAGGCTGCACTTAGAAACAATCAGGTTTTTAATCCTGTTAATAATAAATCTTCCATTTCACAACAATCAAAACAAGCAGTCGCTGAACAAAATGAAAGATTGGCAGTGAATAGAATAAAACAATTTTCTGAAGCATTGAATGCTAACATGTTTCAGCCTACCAAAAAACCCACGATAGATAAACCTGTAATAAAAATTTATGTGCCACCAGCTGAAGAAAAGAGGCCCGTCTATAATAAGCCCACTGAAAAATATAGCAGTGGACAGCGCCCATCCACTGGATATGCACAAAACAACCAAAATCGTTTTGGCAATAATAATTCGAATTTCAATTATGGTAGAAATCAAAATAATAGAAATACACCTAGTGTTATGGAGCTTGCTAAACAACATTCTCAGATCAAACAGCTTGCAAGTGCACTCTCTAAACCTCCAATAAGTAATGCTACTGGAAAAGCTGTTAAGAAAAAGACGGATGTGAAAGGCGCACCATTTGATGGCAAACGCGCAATGGACAAGAAAACATTATCAAAGAAAGGATATATAACAACTAGTACAGCTTTTGATTATGATGAACTAGGCCAAATCAAAAAGATTAGAGCCCGTAAATCCACTGATAAGAAACGAAATATCTTCATTCAACCTAGCACTAGTGTCATTAATCATGCAATATTAAATAAAGATACTATAACTATAAAAGAGCTTAGTGAAAAGATCGGTAAAACTGGTTCTGAGATAATCAGACAATTATTTCTATTGAACATTATTAAGACAATAAATGATGTAGTAGATTTTGAGACAGCAGAACTAATCGCTGTTGAACTCGGTGTTACTCTTGAATTGCAACGTGCTGAAACCGTCGAGGAACGAGCAATTGCTTATCATGATGATGATCCAGGCGACGTCACAATAACAGACTCTAGACCTCCAGTCGTCACAATAATGGGGCATGTCGATCACGGAAAGACATCTATATTAGACTATATCAGAAAAGAAAACGTTGCAGGAGGAGAGGCTGGAGGTATAACTCAGCATATCGGTGCGTATTCAGTAGTTGTTGATGGATCAAAAATTACATTCCTAGATACACCTGGACACGCTGCATTTACTGCAATGCGCGCTCGTGGTGCCAATGTCACAGACATAGTAATCATCGTAATTGCAGGTGACGATGGGATAATGCCTCAGACAATAGAAGCTATTAACCATGCTAAAGCAGCACAGGTTTCTATTATAGTAGCACTCAATAAGATGGATAAAGCAGGAGTTGATATTGATAAAATATATTCACAACTAAGCGATCATGATCTATTGCCAGAGGATTGGGGTGGAAAAACACCTGTTATCAAAATGTCAGCTAAGACTGGAGAAGGCATACCAGAATTATTAGAAACAATCCTGACGATTGCAGAAATTACTGACTATAGAGCAAACGCAGATAGAAAAGCCAAGGGTACAATCATCGAAGCTCGTCTGGACAAAGGCAAGGGTCCAATGGCTACCGTTTTAGTGCAAAACGGTACATTGAATATATCTGACTATGTAGTAGCAGGAGTTGTGACAGGTAAAATTAGAGCCATGATCGATAGTTTTGGTCGCAACGTCTTAAAAGCCACGCCATCAACTGCTGTGTCAATTTTGGGGCTTAGTGGTGTTCCAGAAGCTGGGGATCAGCTATTGGTCGTCGAGAGCGAGAAAATGATGAGACAAATCGCTGATACCAGAACATCACGCGAACAGGAGAAGAGAATAAACACAACCAAGGGTGTTTCCCTAGATGACGTATTCAAAGGGCTAGCTGACGGCAAATTGAAGAATCTAAATCTAATAATTAAAGCTGATGTGCAGGGATCTGTCGAAGCTATAAAAGACACATTAGTAAAACTTTCTAACGATGAAATAAAAGTTGCAGTAGTACATGCTGTAGCTGGGGCTATTAATGAATCTGATGTTATGTTAGCAGACACAACTGGATCTATTATTATAGGATTTAATGTACGTCCAGATTCCAATGCTAAGGCATTAGCAGAACGCAATTCAATTGACATACGTCTTTATAGAATAATTTATGATGCTATAGATGATGTCAAGATGGCAATTAAAGGCTTATCCGCACCTAAATATAGAGAAATTTATCTTGGTAAAGCAGAAGTTAGAGAGACATTCAAAATTACTGGAGTTGGTGTCATAGCCGGCTGTATGGTAAAGGATGGTAAGATTGTGCGTAATGCCAAGGTACGTCTTATTCGTGATAATATAGTAATTGCTGATACTCATATTTCATCCCTTAAACGAATGAAGGATGATGCTAAGGAAGTTGCTACAGGATTCGAATGCGGTATCGGTTTGGATAATTTCAACGATATCAAAGTGGGTGACATCATCGAATCATTTAATCTTGTCCAAGATATGGAAGCCTAGTATGAATCTAGAACGAGTTAATTCTGAAATAAAAAAAGAAATCTCTAATATTTTAAGAGGTGAACTCAAAGATCCACGTATAGAATCTTGCATGTTGACAGTTACGCGCGTTAATGTCACACAGGATCTTAAATACGGGAAAGTGTGGATCAGTGTTTTAGGCGATGATAAAACTACTGATATAATTGCTGTTCTTAACAAGTCAGCTGGTTTTTTTAAAACAGAATTATTCAAGCGACTTAAAATTCGTGCAGTACCTAATTTGAAATTTTATATTGATGATGGGGCATCTTATTACTCAAAAATTGAGAAAATACTAGATGGTATAAAAGGAAATCCCCCAGATGATAAATGACGCCATGTATGAGAAGTTTGTAGAGAAAGTTGACGTAGCAAAAACTATTTCTATATTTATGCACGTAAATCCTGATGGGGATTGCGTGGGTGCATCTCTTGCATTATATACCTACCTAACAAACATGGGAAAGATAGCTCACTGTTATATTGAACCTGGGCATGAAATACCACAAAACTTAACATTCTTACCTAATATTTCACTATTTAATTCTAAATCATTAAAATGGTACGACCTTGCAATCGTAGTTGATTGTGGGGATGCTAACAGATTAGGTCTAGTTTGTTATGAGAAGTTTTTATGCTCTGATGATAAATTGGTAATAGATCATCATTTTGTTAATGTTCCTTTTACAGATGATATAATACTCGAACCAAAAGCTTCTTCTACTACGGAAATCCTGTTTAAATTGTTCGAGTTTTATAATCCAAAATTTATTGATAAAATGGTTGCAACATACTTGTTTACTGGACTAATAACGGACACTGGTTCATTTGTTTATCCCAATACAAACGCTTTGACATATAAAGTTGCTGCTGATTTGTGTAAATATGGAATTAATAATTATGAGATTGTAAGAAATGCTATCTCTGATTATTCGTCTAATGCCTTTGCTTTAAAAAATCGAGTGCTATCTAAGGCGCTATTTTCGCATGAAAATAAATTAGTTATTATATCATTCACAAAAGATGATTTTGATGCAACAAATACATCTCACTCTGATAGTAAATGTGTGATTGGCGATGTTATAAACATAAAGGAAGTACTGTTAGCAGTTTTTATATCAGCAACAAAAATTGAAACTGAATTCAAAGTTAGTTTGAGATCCAAAGATTACGTCAACTGCAGTATGGTGGCTCAATATTTTTCTGGTGGCGGCCACTTTCATGCAAGCGGATGTAGAATACAAGCGGATTCCATAGAAGCCGCGAGGCTACAGATCCTTAAAACTATAGAGGTTACTCAATGTTTAGTGGATTTATAGCACTTAATAAACCACGTGGAATATCATCACAACAAGCTGTATCTAAAATTAAATTTCTTCTCAAACAAAAGGGAATGACAATTGATAAAATTGGTCATTTAGGAACTCTAGATCCTGATGCAGATGGTGTGCTAATAATTGCATTAGGCAGAGCCACTAGATTGTTTGATTATCACCTATCTAAGAGAAAATCTTATTACTCAGAATTCGTGTTCGGGGTAGAAACTGATACTTTAGATACTACTGGACAGATAATTAATAAATCCGATAAGATTATAGATAGACCTTTAATACTAGCTATACTCCCTAACTTTATAGGCACACTAAATCAAACTCCGCCTAATTTCTCTGCTAAATTAATTAACGGTGTGAGAGCATACAAATTAGCAAGAAAAAAACAGGAAATCGAATTAGCACCTAAAAATATAACTATTTTTTCATTTGATTTAGTTGATGCTAATTTAAATGATTCTTATACATATGGATTTAATATTGTTTGTAGCTCTGGGACTTATATAAGAAGCCTCGCTCGCGATTTAGGGCGTGCGCTAGATACCTTTGGATCAACGAGATCTATCACACGCACCTCTAGTGGGTCATTTCACATAAATGATACTGTCACATTAGATCATATAACTAATTCTAATAATACGGATTATTTGTTGAGCCTTGATGATTACATTAAAAGGAATTTTGAGATTTGTATAATATCCCCGCAATATGAAAAACAGATTCTTAATGGTGTGCCTGTTCAATTGGATAGACTTCCAACTGAGAGCATTTTTGCAGTATACCTCAAGGAAAAGCTATTAGGCTTAGGGAAAGTAATATATTATAATAGTATAAAAATTGATACATGGTTGATATGAGGTTAGAAAAACTAAATAAAAATACTGATATAATTATCGCACTAGGTTATTTTGACGCCTTACATAAAGGCCATCAAAGCATAATCAGCGCAACAATCAAATCAGCGATGGCCAACCAATGTTGCTCTGCAATATTGACATTTGATGATAATTTCTTACATTACCTCTCTCGCAACGAAAAAATTATATATCCTATCGAAGAGCGCCGTATTATATTAAATCAATTGGGACTTGATTACACGATAGTATTAACAACAACCAATGAGTTTTTTTACATATCTCCTTTAGAATTTTTAGATCGCTTGCAACGCAAATACTCTATCAAAGGCTTTGTGTGTGGCAACGATTTTAAATTTGGAAAATCAAGGGAAGGTGATGTTAATTTCCTTAAAAATTATGCAAAAAAACACAAGTTAGAGTTAGTAATTGTTGAGCCTTACCTTACTGATAGTGGTGAAAAGATTTCCAGTACCTCTATACGGATGTTAATTTCGAAAAGGCAAATTACTGAAGCAAACTCCATTTTAGGCCGTGAATTCTCAATAACTGGTGTTGTGGTCAGCGGCAAAAAAAATGGCGGGAAGTTTGGATTTCCAACAGCTAATCTCGCAATTCCAAATAACAAATTACTACCAGGTGATGGTGTTTATTCGACTCATACAACTATAGAAGGAGTCACATATAAATCCATTACGAATATAGGTTATAGACCTACTATTGATAATCAACGAACAATCGAGACTCATCTGATAGGCTATTCTGGAGATCTATATAATTCCACAATAACGGTTTTCTTTAAGCGCTTCTTGCGTGAAACAATAAAATTTAATGACCCTAGTGAATTATGTGCACAATTAAATAAGGATAAAGCTGAGGTATCGCGTGATTAAATTTGGAATGGCTGGCAAATCAAACATTTTAGAAAAATGTGACATTCGTGAAGTAGCCGACTACTGTTTTAAAATAGGACTTGATTTATTCGAGTATCCAATTGTTCATGGGCTACCTATTCATCATGAAGTAATTGCTCAAAATGTAAAATCTGCATTTGATGGTAAAAACATAGCCTTAAGTGTGCATGCGCCTTATTACACTAACTTCTCTAATCCCGACCCAGCAAAAATTGAATCCACGATGGGCTATGTATCCGCCGCGCTCTTGTTTGCAAAGGAAGTTGGATCTGATAGAATAATAGTCCATCCTGGCTCTCAACGCGACCTTAGTCGTTCGGATGCTATGTCAATAGCTCTGGAGAATTTAGCTGTATTTGGTAATAGAATAGATTTGCAAGAACCCAATAACGTTTATATATATTTGGAAACATTAGGTATAATTCGTCAAATGGGAACTGTAGAAGAAATACTCCAGATGTGCTCTATACATCATAAATTTGTGCCTTGTCTAGATTTTGGTCATATCAACTCACGCTATTGTGGTCTGCTAAAAAAAGAACCATCTAATTATGAGGATATTTTAAAGCTCTGTAAAGACACCCTCCCCGAGAACAAAATTAATCGTTTACATATTCATTTTAGTAAAATTATATATGGCAATAAGGGGGAACGTTCGCATACTACTTTTGCAGATGACATATACGGTCCTGATTTTGAACCCATGATTGATGCATTAATCAAGCTTAATATTAATGCAAACATAATTTGTGAATCCGCTGGAACGCAGGATATGGATGCACTCACAATGAAACAATACTATTCTTCTAAAGTTTATAATTAAATAGACTAATATCCTATTCTTTACTTGATAGATTATACAAGACTATCTATTCGTATTTCGTTAAATATTTGTGACCAATAATTACCAATGTATAGAATAACAAACATATATTCTAAGAAAAATCACAATCTAAAATGCATTTAGTTTAAGATCTTTAACCATATGTTAGTTGTTTTGTGATTTTGTATCTCAATTTGCTTGCACTTTGAAAAACCTACACCATAGTAACTTTTTCGTGTTAACTGCATATAATTTACTACTATGAAAGTGAAACAATATAAAAGGAAATTAAAAAAAATTAAATTTTTATTGATCCTTTCATTAATCATATTCTCAATCTATTTCTATTTCGATACTATTGTGTTTTCTTTGGTCATTGACATTGCAGAATCTCAAGCAAAGTCAATGGCTTTAGAGGCAATAAATGAGGCTGGCACATTAATTAGGTCATTAGAAGGGTTTTTTGGCGATTATTATGATTATAAAGTTAATAATGAGGGGGAAGTCGTACTAATTACAGCAAACGCGGCAAATATTAATAAAATGCATATGACGGCTAGATCTGAGACACAGCGAGCATTAAACAAACTAAACACAGCCAATATAATTATACCAATGGGCGCATTTTCTGGAAGCTCGATTTTTGCAGACATGGGTCCGCCAATTAATCTAAAAATATCATTGGTAGCAACATCTGAGACTATCTGGAACTCATATTTCTACAACGAAGGAATTAATCAAACAATACACAGGCTCATACTAAGAATTTCAACAAAATTGAATATTATAATACCTATAAAAGCATCGGATGTTTTTATAGAAGCAGATTTCATAATAGCAGAGGATATCATATTGGGCAGGGTACCAGACAGTTATATTGACAGTCTTGACCGTGATAATGTTTTTGACTTAATCCCCTAGTTAAACAGCTATTAGCTCAATCATTATCAACGTTAATAATCGCGATTTTTTCACATCAGAAATTTTGAATAGTATTTTCTATAGATATTTGGATATAATCTAATTGAATTAATTTTAAGTCCTAATTATTGTTGTAGGGGTTATATGCAAAATATCATTCTTAAGGAAAAATCTACAAACAAAAAAATTATCGCAGGCATTTTAGTGCTCGCCTTAGTAATTTCATCTTTCGTCTTGTTTTTAAAACTAACTGAATCTAATGTAGCTGACGCAGCATCAGTAAAGCAAGGCTCAACAGGATCAACTGTTAAAAATATACAAACTAAATTAAAAGAATTAGGTATTTACAAAGATAAGGTAGATGGAATATATGGGGTCAATACAACTAATGCTGTAAAAGCCTTTCAAAAAAGTAAAGGCTTAAAAGTAGATGGCATAGTAGGCAAAAACACGGCTAAGGCATTAGGAGTTTCATTAAGCTCGGTTAGCGTTACTTCAAAAGTTTCAAGCGATGATTTAAATCTAATTGCACGTTGCGTTTATGGAGAGGCTAGAGGTGAACCCTATGTAGGGCAAGTAGCTGTCGCTGCGGTTATTCTTAACAGGGTGAAAAGTGCACAATTTCCTAACACAATATCTGGCGTCATATATCAACCATACGCCTTCACCTGCGTAAATGATGGTCAGATAAATTTGAAGCCAAACTTAAATGCCATAAATGCGACAAACGACGCCTTAAATGGATGGGATCCTACACTTGGATGTTTGTTTTACTATAATCCAAAGACTGCCACAAGCGCATGGATAAAAAAGAAGGCCACTCATATATCAATTGGCCGTCATGTCTTCTGTTTATAATTTAGAAAAATTTGTGGGGAAATATGAAAAAGGGGCTTTTAATAGTACTAATTCTAGTATCAATTTGCACTATAACTTTAGGTATACTCCTAGGTGTTAATATATATCGAAAAAATACTTATCAATTAAGACTTAATAATCTGTATTCAAAAACGTATTATGAGACTACTGATCTTATAGCTGACATTGAATTAAAATTGTCAAAATTAAACGTTTCTTCGACCGCCAAATATCAGCGTACCCTTTTACTAGATGTTTGGAACAAGTCACTCGCAACTCAACTAAACTTATCTCAATTATATATATCAGCGGAGCGTATAACTCCGTTAATTAAATTTTTTAATCAACTAGGTGATTATTCAAAACATTTGGCAAATGCTAGTGAAACTCGAAATTTGACAAGCGAAGAGAGTGCTCAATTAATTAATTTACACAAAATTGTAAGATCACTATTGTCCGCCTTATCAAAAACTTCTGATTTGTTAAATGTTGGAGAGCGGTTTGTTGAAGGAATAGAAAGTGAGATGACTATATTCGACAATTGTTTCGAATTGATATCAAACGAAAACGAACCTGACTATCCTCAAATGATTTATGATGGCGCATTTAGCGATGGATTATTGAATAAAGTGCCAGTTTTCTTAAGTAACTTGAATTTAATTGACATTGATACAGCAACAAAAATAGTGCGTGATAAATTCGCAAATACTAAATCAATTAACTATTTGACTAAAAGGGCTGGAGCTATTGAATCATATATTTTCGATGTGGACTGGGAAGGGGGGATAGGACGTGTAGGAATTTCAATAGCTGGGGGATATATAGTTGAATATGTACAACTAGGAAATGTTACTAATCCTATTTTATCTGAATATGAGTGCATGGAAAATGGTTTGAAAATACTCGAATCGCTTGGATATCCTAAAATGAAGGCGGTTTGGTCAACAAATATTAATTCAGTCGTTTATATTGATTTTGCATATTGTGAGAACGAGGTAACATACTATCCAGACCTAATAAAAGTGAAAATCAGTAGTGAAAGTGGACACTTAATAGGATTAGAAGCATGTAATTATATTTATAACCATTATTATGGACGCGAAATTGCTTGCGATATTATTGATATCGCTATTATTAAAAACATGCTGATAGCTAACATTAATATAGAATCTGAAAACGTTTGCGTTATACCTACTGAGGCAGGCATTGAAAAAATTGCATATGAATTTTATTGTAGCTATCTTGACTCGAATTATTATGTTTATATTGACGCAATAACCTTAGAGGAAATAAACATAGTGAAAGTTGTTGAGAGTGAATGGGGCATGCTGGTAGCATAAAAAGCTTAATTGGCCTTTAGGAAAAATTCTTCAACTGCTTTTATGTGGTCGTCATCATTATACACGCCAAAATTGAAATCTAAACGCGCTACGTTTCCAGGTATAAATTTAACTTTACCATTTGAGTCTATTATATTATCAAACAGTTTTTTATCTCTGATGGCAGAGTTAAATTCAAAATATGCTTTAGATTCACGATAGGTTATTACAACTTTTCTAAAGCCCAATCTCGCGGCTATGTTTTTAATTGTACATATACTAAGTATATTATATACACTTTGTGGAGGGGCCCCATATAAATCCTTAAGCCTTTCAAGCATATTAATCTTTTCATCAAGTGTTGATATTGTAGCAGCGCTCTTATAGAACTTTATGCGTTGCACATCATCGTAAATATACTCAGAAGGCACAGCGATATTGCCGTCAACTATCATTTCAACATTTATATCACTCTTTTTATATTCCCCTGTCGCTTCGCTTATGCACTCTTTTAGTAATTGGCAATACATGTCATATCCTACTTGATCCATATTGCCATGTTGTTCTTGTCCTAAAACATTTCCAACACCCCTAATTTCCATATCTTCAACAGCAATCTTAAATCCACTACCTAATTCAGTGTGATTAATTATTGCGTTTAATCTTTTTTCAGCATCATGAGTTAAAACTTTACCAGGATTTACCGTAAAATATGCATATGCTAAATTATAACTCCGCCCTACACGCCCTCTAATTTGATACATGTCAGACAAGCCTAACTTATCGGCATCTATTATAATTAAAGTGTTTGCATCAGGTATGTCAATGCCGTTTTCAATTATGGTAGTAGCAACTAGGACATCAGCTTTTTTATTATAGAAATCCCCAATCTTTGCTTCTAGAGTTTTTGGTTTCATGCGTCCGTGTGCATAAATGACAGTAATCTCTGGGCCTAACAATTCTTCTACACGTCCTGCAAATCGTTCTATTTGATCTACCTTGTTATACAATATAAAAGCCTGCCCGCCTCTTGCCTTTTCTTTTTTTATAGCATATTGAATTAATTCTTCAGAAAATTCTACAGAATATGTTTCAATTGGCAATCGGTTTTTGGGCGGGGTTTCTAATGTAGATATGTCTCGAATGCCTGATAATGACATGTGAAGTGTTCTTGGGATCGGCGTTGCCGTCAAGGTTAATACATTTATATCACGTCTGTACTCTTTAATCTTTTCTTTGCTACTCACACCGAAGCGTTGCTCTTCGTCTATTACTAATAACCCTAAGTCCTTAAATTTAACGTCCTTGCTTAAAATTCTATGTGTGCCGACTATTATATCCGCGCTACCGTCAGTTATAGCTTTTAAAACAACTTGGATATCAGCGTCGCTTTCAAACCTGGATAAAACTACTACGTTAGCACCGAATGGCTCTAACCTTGCTTTTATTGTTTTATAATGCTGAGCACATAAAACGGTAGTGGGGGCTAATATGACAGCCTGCTTGCCATCCATGATGGTCTTAAACATTGCACGCATAGCAACTTCCGTCTTTCCAAACCCAACATCCCCACACAAAAGTCTGTCCATTATTCTGCCAGATTCCATGTCAAATTTAATTTCAGCTATAGCAGTTAATTGGTCTTCTGTTTCTTGAAATTCAAAAGCATTTTCCATTTCACTCTGAAGTGGTGTGTCCGACGAATATTTAAACCCTCTCCTAGACCCACGCTCATTATATAATGAAACCAGATCTAAGGCAAACGGACGTATTGACTTTTTCACGCGTTCTTTGGCTCTTGCAAATTGATTGCTACCTAATCTATTTAATACAGGAGTTCCCATTCCAGTAAATTTTTCGACAGCATCCATTTGATCAGTTGGTAAATACAACTTATCATCGCCCGCATATTCAATTACAAAATAATCTCTTTTGAGATTATTTGTTTCAACTACTGTAATTCCTACTGCTAGCCCAATACCATGCATTTCATGAACAACATAATCCCCCTTTTGAGGAATTACAAATGCACGTCTCTTTTCCGCATCCGACTTTTTTTTCCATGCCTGATGACGAACAATATCATTAGTGCCTATTATAGCTATTTTTCTTGCAGGATAAATGAACCCATTATTGATTCGTGTGGGTAAAATTAATATTTCGCCCTTATCATTAGGGTTTGATGTGACGGTCGGTGCTAAATCACCATCTAAAAAATATTTAGCAACCAGCGTGGCAGAATCATCTGAGCCCGTGTAAATATATACACGAAAATTGTTAAGAATCAAGCTCTTAACCTCGTTAATTAACACAACATAATTACGATCAAATTTAGATATAGATGGCGCTTTTATATCAATTATGCGATTAGGTATAAATATAGGATTTTCTGTTTCGGTATGTGCAAAAGACAATGTTCTAAATTTGCCCAATTCCTCATATAACACCTTTTTATTAATTATACTATTCCTGTGTTCAGGTAATGCTTCGTTTATCTCTACTAAACTGTCAACACGCAGTATATGTGCCGTCTCATTCCTGCTTATTTTATCATCTGTTGCTTTAGCATCATCAAAAACAACACACGCAGATTCAGGCAAGTAATCCGCAATGCTTGAGGTAAATTCTTGCATGAACGGCAAAAGCCATATCAGAGCACTATTAGTATAGTCATCTTCGTCAATTGTTTCGATTAAGTTAGCAATTATTTCTGATAAATGTGTGTCAGAATCCAATCTGATTTCGTTTAATAACTTTTTTATCCTAGGCTTTTGTGCCCTGTCAATAATAAAATCTGATTTTGGCGGTATGCATAATTGTTCAACCTTCTCTCCAGAAGTTTCAAGTGTAGTGTCTAATATTCTTATAGATTCGAGTAAATCATCAAAAAAAGACAACCTCACAGGATCATTAAGCCCTATCGGCCAAATATCAATTAAATCACCACGGACTGAAAACGTACCCTCAAGTGGTGCCTTATTGTCGATAGTGTATCCTGCATCTATTAACTTGATCGTTAAAGTGTCCCTATCGTATTCTTTTCCAGTTTCAAGAAAAACTGAAACATCTTTAAATTTGTTAATGTTAGGTAAGTATTGTACTAATCCATCAACAGTGATTACTGCACCTTTTATGTTCTTGTTATATAGAATGTTAGATATAGCAATTATCCTTTCGGTTATTGCACCAGATAAATAGGATTTTACTCTCGATAAAATATCATCACGCTCAGAAATTAAAACAACTTCGTCCGTATTAAAATAGTTAGAAAAATTATCCAGTGCAATATTGGCGGCAATTCTATCCTGGACTACATACAAAAAAAATCGATCAAGTTCAGAAATCAAGTGAAACTTAGAATTTTGCATAGCAGAAATAACGATTGTTTTTTGATTATCATCAATCGCTTCCTTGAGCTGTAAAAACTCACCACCTAGATTTTTAAGTTTTAAACTATCTGGTAATAGCACTATGTGATTCACCGTTTTGTAATTCTATATTTCTGCTCCTTTATATTATAACATTTTATGCAAAAACTCTTAAATTTTATTATTAACAAATTTGCAAATTTTTGAAAGCCGAGCCCTTTTAATTTGTTAATTTTGTGTCCACATTGTTATTATCCTAAAATCCGCAAATTGCGATATTTTATTCATATCAAGAAATTCATTTAGTCTATTTCCTATCATCATCATTATTTGCTATATCGGCCTGTATTTACCATAATGCTATGCATAAAAATTTCTCAGAATTTAAAAATATTATTTACTTAATGAATAGAACCGCTAGTTTGTCAGTAAAAATTAACCATTTCTAGATACTGTTATTATGTTATTCATGGACTGGAATTTTTTTATAATGTATTCAACATCCAATGAGTTTTTAATTTCAACGCCTAAAGCAATATTTGCTTTTCCAATTGAGTCTTTATGTGTGTTCTTTACATGCAAATCCATTGAAGTTATAGAATATCCTTGTTGAGATAGCATAGAAACAATCTCATTTAAGACCCCTACCTTGTTCATGCACTCTAATTTAAACTGGGCTACAAACGTTGATAAATCACTAGCACTCCAATCACACTTCATCATGCGTTCTGTTTCCATGTTTTTAATATTGGTGCAATCTGATCTATGAATAGAAACACCTGTGCCTCTTGAGGCATAACCTACTATAGAATCACCTGGTACTGGGTTACAGCATTTTGCAAATTTTATGAGAAAATCATCGTAACCTTCAACTATTACCCCACTGGGTCTTTTGTTTTTAATCTTCTTTAGATCTTTTTGGTTATACTGTTCAAGCAAGGCTTCTGGATTGTTTAAAATAACCTCTTTCTTATGTGCATCTATCAATTTAAAAATTATCTGTCTGGTAGTTAAGACACCATTGCCAACAGATGCAAATAAATCTTCGTTCGATGTTAAATTATGCCTTGAAAATATGCTTTCTTTAGCACTCTTAACTTCCAGCAATTCAGCCAAACTATATCCGTTTTTCTTTGATTCGCGTTCAAGCATGTCCTTGCCCGCTTTGATATTTTCAGTTAAAAGCTCTTTCTTTAGAAAAGCGCGAATCCTCGATTTTGCTTGCGCTGTGATTACAAATTTAAGCCAGTCTCGGCTTGGGCCCTTAGCAGTAGAAGAAGTTAATATCTCAACCACATCACCATTCTCAAGTGTTGTGCTTAATGGTACCATTTTACTATTAATTTTAGCCCCGACACATTTGTTGCCTATTGCACTATGCACTTTATAGGCAAAATCTACACATGTAGATTTTGCAGGGAGATTTAATACAGCACCTTTTGGAGTAAATACGTATATGTCATCATTTACAATATTGAGTTTTATATTACTAATATATTCTCTGCTATCAGTAACACCCTCCTCCATTTCTATAACTTCTCGTACCCATCCAAGTTTACTGTCAAAATCACTATTTTGCTGTACACTACCTTTTTCTTTGTATATCCAATGCGCTGCAATTCCATACTCAGCTGTTTTGTTCATCTCATAGGTTCTGATTTGTATCTCAAATATTTGCCCAAATTGTGTAACTACTGTTGTGTGTAATGACTGATATTTATTAGGCTTTGGCATTGCTATATAATCTTTAAATCGTCCAGGTATAGGTTTCCATTTTGAATGTATTATCCCGAGTATTGTATAACAATCTGCAATGGTCTCTACTATAACGCGTACAGCAATTAGATCATAAATTTGCTCTAACGTTTTGCCCTGTTTAGACATTTTTTTAAAAATGCTATATAAGTGCTTAGGCCTGCCTTTAACTTCTCCTTGAATTTTTAACTCAGTTAACGCAACTTCTATCTCAGAGGCAATTCGCATAACAAAGCCCATTCGTTCGCCCCGCGTCTTTTCAATAATACCTGACAAATTCGCGTAGTCTAGCGGATACAAATACTTCATAGACAAATCTTCAAGTTCAGACTTAATGTTCGCTAAACCCAATCTGCTAGCCATTGGTGCATATATTTCAAGTGTTTCTTTAGCAATACGTTCTTGCTTATCTTTCGGCATATGCGCTAAGGTTCGCATATTGTGTAAACGATCGGCTAGTTTTATAAAAATAACGCGCATGTCATTTACAGCAGCAAAAAACAGGCGTCTGTAATTTTCCATTTGCGTGTCTTCTGCTGCCATATACTGAAATCCTGACAGTTTTGTGACCCCTGACACTAATGCAAAAACTGCATTTCCGAATTTTTTCTTAAATTCACTCTCATCACAATCGGTATCTTCTAAAACATCGTGTAAAAGTGCGGCTGTAATACAAACAGCATCCATTCTTAGATCAGTTAATATGTCTGCTACAGCAAGTGGATGAATTACATATGGTTCACCAGATTTTCTAAGCTGACCATTGTGCTTTTCAATCGCAAAGTCAATTGCATACTTGATAAGCTGACAATCGTTTTCATCGTATATAGATGAGCACTTGGTTAGAAATGTACGTACAACCTCATCCATTAATGAACACCTCTACAGGCTTTGTATATTGAAGAGACATCAATCGATGTTTTAGTATCAATCAAAATTATTCTATTATTATCAATACGAAATAGCCCCAATTCAAGTAAAATATAATACATTATCATTGATGTATTAAAAGTATAGCGTTTATATTCCGCAATAAATCTTTCTATCATAAATGGGATTTGCTTGAGTTCATTGTTAACATTTATACAGTTCAATAAGTATTTGTATAGGCAACCTATGTCATTTCTAGACATAGCCTCATCTAATGCAATGTCAGGAATATCCTCAGAACCTATAATTACTGCAGTAAAACACATTCGCAGTGCACTTATATAATTTAATGGAGCATCATATGTTTCTATCTTAACATAATGCTCAAAATTGTCTTCATTAAATGGTGAAAATAATATGCAATTCAACGGGTTAACAGAATCTAAAACACCATAGCGTCTTAGGTAATTAGGATATTTTAGTGTTAATTTTTCAAAAGTTTTTTTTGTAAATGCAATTAATAAATGTCCATAGGTATTGCTATGTTTATTAATACTAACAGAGGCTATTGGCTTTTTGCCCGTTGTTAATGATATTAGTGTGGCACATCGCGCGTAATTTAATAGTAATTCTTCATTTGTAGGACTAAATAAAATTGTTCTAATACTTTCAATTCTGCAAGATATTTTTCTATTGCCTCTAAACTCGTCGACCGTTGGATGGTATATAATCTGTTTAATTGCACTTGAGCTTAGGAGGGGTGTCAAATTAAATGAATTAAATGCTATGCATGAAATGGAATCCGATATTTGTCGCTTTATATGATCATGATCGCCTATTCTTGAAAATTGCGTCGATGCACATTCATCTGCAAACATTGGTCTATTATTATCTTGTCCAAATGGTTCAAATAATGCAATTTCATCTAAAACTTTTGTTGTGATTTTATCCATTCTAAGATCTAAATCAAAACTGGATTTCTGAACAAATACATCGAATGTAGTAGTTTCACTCACATAAATGTTTATGCCATTAATAAATTTCTCAAGATTAGATTCTTTTAATTTCAATCCTGCAGCAGCACTGTGACCCCCAAATGATGTCAAATGCTTTGAACAATGCAAAAGTGCATCATTCATATTTATGCCCGCTATGCTCCTACATGATCCCTTAAGATACTCACCTTTTTCTCTAGTCAGTAGTATTACAGGACGATTAAATTTTCTAACTATTCTAGCTGCGGCTATCCCTATAACGCCTGCCTCCCATTTTTCGTCAAACAACACAATTACACAGCGATTGCATATGTCATACTGTACGAGTTTGTTTAAAACATCAAGCTCTACATCGTCACATAATGCTTGCCTAGTTGTGTTCTCTTGCTCTATTATGTCTACAACTGTTTTTAGCTCAGCCTCATTGGTTTCAATTAATAATTTTAATGATTTCTGTGCTGAGCTAAGTCGTCCTGTCGCATTAAGTCTAGGTGCAATTTTGAATGCAACATCGTATGAATTAATTAGTTCATCAGGTCTCTTCCCAATATTTGCGATCAATAATCTAAGTCCTGGATTAGTAGTCTTGCTTAATTGCTCTATGCCAAGCCTAGCTATAATTCTATTTTCGCCTATTAAAGGTACCACATCTGCTATCGTAGAAATTGCACAAATGTCTATATACTTCATTGCACTAGATCTGCTAGTTAAAGCTTCAGCTAATTTAAAGGCAACACCAGCACCGCACAATGGGTCAAGTGTCTTGTCCTGTTTAGGGTTTATAATAACACAATTTGGGCGTGAGTCGTGCATTTCATGGTGATCTGTGACTATAACCTTGATACCACGTTTTTGCAATTCGTTTACTTCATTTACAGAGTTTGTACCGCAATCAACTGTAATTAACAAATCTGGCTTATCTTGAGCTAAGATCTTTTCTATAGAATCTTTGTTAAGTCCATACCCATCTTCTGCTCTGACTGGCAAAAATGTAGTAACATGTGCGTTGAGCTCAATGAGGGTCTTATATAAAATAGCTAACGCGCCAATACCATCACAATCATAATCACCAAAAATAACTATCTTTTCTTGTTCACTAATAGATTTTTTTATTATTTTAACTGCATTAGACATTCCAGTTAATTCAAAAGGAGATTTAAGCATCGCTGGAGATGGATACAAAAATGACATGGCAGAATCAGCATCTGTAATACCTCTTGCATATAATAATTTACACGTAATAGGATCTAGATTTGTTTTTTTTACCATTGTTTTAATGTCATCAACAGATGAAATGTTATGCATTTGAATTTCCTCTGTACTATATTGAAAAAGTCCGAGCGCTTAGATAAGCGAATCGGACTTTTTTTCTTTGTCTGTTCGCCAGGGTATAATCTAATGATCTAATCCCCGACCTTGCTTTGTTTAAATTAAGCGTTCTTCTTTTTAAAGAAATGTGCTGGTGTCTTATCCCCTTTGTTCTTTTTAGCATATTTTTGTTGTGCTTTCATCATTAGTCCCCATATTGATGGAGCTATTAAAACAGATGAATATGCACCAGCTATAAGACCAAAAATGATCGGAAGAGCAAATTCACTAAGAGCTTGTATCCCAACAGATGCAAGGGCCGTTATCGTAATTAAAGTAGTGATAGTAGTAAGTACTGATCTAGTGAGAGTATCTTTTACTGAATTGTTGACAGCAGAAGTTACATCTATTTTGAACTTCTTGTTCTTGTATGGTTTTGTAAAATCACGAACACGATCAAATATAATTATGGTGTTGTTTATAGAATATGCCACAACTGTAATTATGGCAGCTATAAATGATGAGTTTATTGATATTCTGAAAATTATAACACCAGCAAAAACAATCAACACGTCATGTATTAATGCAAGTATAGCTGCTATCCCACTGAATAGGTCGAATCTTATTATGATATATATCAAAATAGCTAGGATTGCTAACAATACAGATAAAATAGCCTTAGTTATGAGACTTGCACTAGCAGTAGCATTTATCAATTCTGTTGATGCGACTACAACAGCGTCTTCCCCATATTTTTCAGTAAATGCTAATTTGATAGCTTTCTCTATTTCATTATTAATGCTTATCATTTCAGCAGATTTTTCGTCTGTATTATAATTCTCGCCGTTTATAGAGTTAGGATATCTAACGTTTATTGCATTAGTACCTTGTGTTTGTCCCTGTGTTGGGGACGCACCCAACTTAGATACTGTCTCGCGTATGAGCTCTTCGTTCGCATCATAATTCGTGCCTAACATCTCAAAACCTGATTCAACCTCAACGGTTAAAACTGTACCACCCTTAAAATCAACACCGACATTTGCAAAGCCATCGTATTTATTTCCACTCGTTGAATATATTGTACCACATATCAATCCAATTAAAACAACTACAAGCGGTGCAATAAACCAATAATATGCATTTTGAAATACTTTAAATTCCTTAAGGTTCAATTTAGATTTAAATAATCCGCCAAATTTTGTAAATTTGTTTTTTAATTTATTCATTCTCAACACCACCTTTTATCTTGAGACCATAATAGACTTCACTAGTATCATTATAGGCAAGCGATATATTAATGAATAGTCTTGATATTAAAATGGCTGTAACCATTGAGAGTAAAACTCCTATCAAAAGTGTTATTGCAAAACTTTGAATTGCGGATGCGCCAAATATTAACATTATTATAGAACCTAGTATTGTAGTTATGTTAGCATCAATTATTGCGGTCAAACCCTTTTTAAATCCCGTTTTAACAGATGATTGTATAGCTTTTGCGCTCTTTCTCTCATCCTTAATTCTTTCAAAAATAACGATGTTAGCATCAACTGCCATACCAACGCTCAATATAATGCCAGCGATTCCAGGGAGTGTTAATTGTACCCACGGAACTAAAGCTAATAAATATATTAATATTGTAGAATAGCATAATAAAGCAAAGGAAGCAACTACGCCCATTCCTCTATACTTTATTATCATTATTACCATAACAATAAATAATCCGATTACACCAGCAATTATTCCATATTTTAAAGCATCTTTGCCTAAAGTAGGTGATATTGTTGTAACCTGAGTTGGGATTAGTGTAACATCAAAAGTACCAGCCTTTATTTGTAGGGCTAACTCATTTGCTTGGTCGTAAGTGTAATTGCCACTTATTATGGCCTTGCCATCAGTTATGGCCGAATTTACTGTAGGTTCTAGTACTTTAGAACCATTTATCCAAATACTAATTTTCGACCCAACGTTATTAGACGTAGCATCGGAAAATGCTTTTGTCCCCTCTGCGTTAAATTCCAGACCAATTGCATAATACCCCTCATATGTAGTTGCATATGCGTCATTTACATGTTTGCTACCATCAATAACCTTAGTACCATTAGGATCTTGAAATTCCAACGTAGCAGGCTCACCTAAAAGTTTCATTAGCTGTTCAGAATTGTTAACTGCAGGAATTTCAACACGAATTGCAGAATCACTTTGTTTAGTTACAACAGCCTCAGTGTATCCCTTTGAAAACAAAATGTTCGTAAGATTAGTAACAGTGCCGTCTAGCGCTCGCTCCGCTTCATCAGAATCAGTAAATTCAGTAAGATCTGCATTATAGATTGCTAACATTCCGCCCTCAAGATCTAACCCAAGCTTAATGGTTTTCGCTATCCAATAAAAATCGACATCGCTATTCCCGACTTGCACAGAGTCCTGCCCATTAAGTGGAAATATGAGAATTATCGCTCCGATAAGAATCACTGCAACTATCGAAAGTATAATAGTGGCTTTGGTTCTGCTCACAAGAATGCCTCCAATATAAATAGTACTGCACTCAACGCATAGCATTGAAAGTCAGTAATTTTAATTTAAACAATATATTATATAACTTGATACAAATCAAGTCAATTATTATTATTGTTAAAAATATAACTTTAATCATAAAAACACATTATCTGTCATCACTTGATAGACATACTACATGTTTTATACATAAAAAACTCATTATGTCTAATTCCAGGCTTCTATTAACAAAAGGACCTAGACATAACGATGATTTAATTGGCGCACCCATCAGGATTCGAACCCGAAATCTTGGTTCCGAAGACCAGTGTGATATCCTTTTCACCATGGATGCATCTGTTCTATAATTAACTTATAATATTTTCAAATGACAAACAAGGGTTAATAGTCTTTAGTATATTATACATGCAATAATAATTCCACTGTTCTTAAAAATTACATTGCAACAGTATATGCTAATACCGAATTCTATACTATAATATTGATAAGCTACAATTTAGATTGTTAAAATTTTACAATAAAATGAATTAAATGTCAAATTTTAAGAGTATATATTGATATTAATCCCGCTCTTTTTTCTAAACAATACAAAACACGGCATAAAGCGGGATGCTTTTTATACCATTCGTAAATCCAAAATTCTTTCCAGATATTCGAATTGAGTATGCTGGGGTATATTTCTCAACATACTGTTTAAGGCTCTTTGACTGAACATTATCAGCAGACTTTACTTCTACAGGGATGACACAGTCATTAAGTTGTATAACAAAATCTACTTCCGCCTTGCCGTTTGATTCCCAATAATAAATAATGTGTCCGTTAGCGGTAAGCTCTTGAGCCACATAGTTCTCAGTCATCGCTCCCTTTGCTTCGCCCGAAAGCTCGTCGGCAAGCACAAGGCTTTTGGGCGCGTTTCCTTTTGCGTTCAAAAGCCCAACATCGGACATATAAATTTTGTAGCATGAAAGATCGGAATAATAGGCAAGTGGCATTTTCCCTTCGCGGGCTTTGTGACAATTCAATACAAGCCCAGCTGATTTTAACCAAGTCAATCCAATTTCGTAGGTTGCAGCACGGGCGTTACTCCCGATTAAGCTGTATTGAAATTTCTTATTTTCCCTTGCAAGCTGCGTTGGAATACTGTTATAGACGGTGGTAATTTTTCTTTGCTCAGATTGCGTAGTGTATTTTGCCATGTCTGCAGAATAAAACGAAAGTATCTCGGATTGCCTAATTCGCACAAAATCATAGTCTTGCTTTTCGATGTACTCTAAAACTGCTTTGGGCATACCTCCAATAAAAAGATAATTGCGGTAAAGCTCTAACGCCTTTTCGTGCAATGGTTGCAATAATGGCAGATTCATTGCATAACATTCTTTGACGGCGTTAAGTAAGTGTGGATTTACGGTAATCAAAAATTCCTCAAAGGTCATTGGATACATAGTAAGAATCTCAACCTTGCCGATAGGAAAAGAACCCTTACCTTTATCGTCGTTATCCTTGCCTTTGTTTTTATTAAAACTTAGAGCGACGCCCAAAAGGCTTCCCGCAGCAATAATATGATAGTCAGGTGCTTGCTCGCAAAAGTATTTAAGGCTTGTGAGCGCGTTAGGGCAGGCTTGCACCTCATCAAAAAAAACAAGTGTGCTCCCTTTAGTGATACTCTGCCCCGACAACCGCTCAAGCTCAATTATAATCCGTATGGGATTAAGGTCTTTATCAAAGATAGTGGCAAGTGGTTCGTTGTTTTCAAAGTTAAATACAACCGTGTTTGCATAGTTGGTTTTACCAAAATTAAATATGGTGGTAGTTTTTCCCACTTGCCTTGCACCATATATTAAAAGTGGCATTTTATCCTTTCTGTTTTTCCAATCAAATAGTTTAGATTCAATTAATCGTTTCATATGGTTGCCTCATTATAATATCATATCACAAAAAAAACTTTATGACAAGTGTGTATGGATTATTTACGAAAGTGGTACGACTTTTGTTATTTACATCAGCGATAGCAAATTTACAAAGTGTCACTTAATCACGGATTATCAGTGTCATTTAATGTTAATTAAAATCTCATATCTATACATTACATCATAAAATCTTATAATAAACGTGACAAATTTT
>JAIRMA010000049.1 GCA_031259085.1 Christensenellaceae bacterium | reverse complement strand
TAATTGTGGGTTAAACGGCACAAACTCAACATTAAAACTCATGCTTCCTGCCCCAGGATTAGTATATATATCGCTCTCAAAATCAATTGATCTTATTATATACTCACCATACACGTTAGCAGCGGTTAGATATAATTGCTTTAGTACAGCGCCAGTGGTTGCATCAGTAAAAACAATATAACCGTTATTTACATCAATTAATGAACCTGAACTTGTTTTGCTTGTATATTGAATTATATCTAGAGAATCACCATATGTTAACTCAACAGCACGCAAATCAATAACATTTGGTGATGCTCTGTTTATAGTCAAGAAGTTTTCTGAAGATGCATAATACTTAGGATTTCCTGTTTGAGATGTAATCTCAGCCCGATACCAATACTCACCAGCATTAGTTACTGATTGCTTAACCGCGCTCTCATCTAGACAAACAATCTTTAGATCATACTGGCCTGTAGAAATCTCGGCGGCACTCACAGTATAATAACTCATATCATTTAAATTATAAGTAACTAAAGGAGTTAATGCGCCTACATTATCAAATGGATAATCCACACCATCTAAAGTAATGGTAAGTGCATTACCAGTTTTTTTTGCTGTTGCACTAGCTAGGTCATAAAATTTGAATGTTGCAGTGATACCTGTTAGAATTGTGGTAGGCTGTCCTTGACCTGCGATAGTTGATACAGAAGCATAAGCATTCATGTTAAGTGGGGCCCCAGAATATACGAACTGGGTTTGTGAAACGTTTATTGTGGCTTTTTCTAACAGCGAGCAAATCACAAAACATCCCTCCAGTACATTAGCCTCATCCATAACATATGTCATAAACAAATATCGCTCATTATCATTATTTACAGACTTGAGTGTAGGTCGCGTAATTGGCACATTATCAGTTGCATAATTTATATAACTCTCAAGTCTGTAATTTGTATATGCTGTTCTGTCCATTAAAATCATAAATGTAACAAACTCGCCACGTTTCGCACCCTTAGCAGTGTTATATAAGTTCGAATAAGCATGAATGTCTTTTGCATCACGAATTGGATTGCCATTACTATCATGTTCACTTGCACCCACTATATAATAGACACGTATTGAGCCTTTGCCTTGTGCAATTTGCGCTCCACCCACGCTATATGTTAATCCAATATCATGATAGGTAGAATCTACATAGACATTACTATATGTCCTTGTAATACTGTAATTCCCCACATCATCAACAGTTATTAAATATAATGAATACTCACCTGAACGATCAAAAATTAGAGCTTTGCGCTCAGCAAAATTACTTTGCGACTGTTTTGTATACTTAAATATCCGCTGTATATCGACAGTTTCCTCTCCAGTTTCCACACTGGCAACGACTTGTACTCTGGAAGCACCATTGTTAAATGAGGTATTTAATTCGTTAAAATCAAATTGGGTCATATCAAGGCTTGTGATATATGTGGGTAAAATAAAAGCAAATGTATATTCGTCTGTTACAACAGTTTGCCCTGTAGCAGTCATCTCCAATAACGGTTGTGAATTGTCAGTAAACCATTCACCATTTTGGATGGCTTTTCCAAATGCTGATGAAGTGGATATTGTAGGGGTACCTGGTGTTCCTGAGTCAATATAAATGTTATATGGCTGTGTTTTTTGATATTTGTATATATGATTGCCATTTTCGTCTATTCCTGTTGGTATCTTAGGCCTTATTGTGAAATAATTACTAAGCATCGTGTTGTTACCAACAATAAATTCCGTTTGATATGAGGTTAATTCATTGTATAAAATATATTTTTCACTGACTTTAGTAAGTTCTATACCAGAGCTTTCATAAATAATACCTGACGGATCGGTATATGAATAATAGGTACCAAGATTTTCTCCTATAAATTTTTCTGTGCCCTCCAAATCCTGTAGATTAAATATATATGGGAATTTATCAGGGAATTTGTATCGTGTATCGCTTTTACCGTTGATATAAGCCCCAGTGATAATAGTCAAGTGGTCTCCAGGCTTTACGTATAATGTCGTTAGATCAACAACGTCTCCACCAGTTATGATTCTCCTATCACTCCGATTCGATCCCGTGACCTCTATAGTAGAGCTTGATAGAATACTCAAATTAACACTGTTAAGATCTAGTGAAACTTTTGTCACTGGAGATGACAACTTTAACCGACCGTTTTCTGGTATGTACACTATTATTTCAAGTATTGCATTGGATAAATCTGCATAATCAGTGCTAATTGTTATAGCATTTGTATCATTAATGTCTGTCGATCCGTTAGCAACTACTGGTGTAGAATTTAACCCCGATATTTTGTCACCACTTGCACCAGTTGGATAAAAGTTAATAAATACATCATAAGAGATAGTATTGCCTGTGGGATTTGTTACAGTAGCAGTAAAGCTGATTTTCACTTTAAAATTAGTTGTGGCTAATGCATGAGCAACAGCCGCATAATTATCATCAACTGTATTCAATTTTATGTTTGATACTAAACTTGCTCCGTTAGAACCAGCTAAAGCATCAATTTCAGTGTTTGAAATATCAAATGTGGAAAGACCTGTTGATCTAAAGTCACGAGCTTTAGTTCCATCAAAATCACCAGACCCACCCTCAGTGCCGCCTTTACCGATTGTGATAGAACGGGTTTGCATCGCATTAGTACCAAATTGTAATCCTTCACCGTTATTACCAATATATGTACCATCACCTGACCAGGGCGCACTAGATATTAAGGTATTATTTGATGGTGCCGCATTATATAATCCTTCAGGCATTGTAAATGCCATTGTTGCTATTGTACCATTTAATGCTAAAAGGAGAATAAATAATATAGCAAAAATAAAAATTATAATGCTAAATGAAATTTTGTACCGTATATTCATCCTAGGAGAATACCTCCATTAGTGATCAGTCCGTGCAAATTACTGTTAAATTAACAGATATTCATGATATATTAAACGCAAAACATGGAGTTTAAGCTCTAAAAAAACACCAAGATACCCGTGCGCGCACGCGCGTATAATATACACAGTATATAATACTATATTTAGGCAAATTAGTCAAGATGAATGAGTTAGTTTACTAATATGTTACTTGATAAATCCCACATATGACACAATAATTTTGTACGGGCTAAACCCTTATAAATACTTGCTGTTTGGTAATGCATATAAAAGACTGCATGTTCATAACAACTCAATAGCCATATAAAGCAATTTTACATGCCATGAATACAATCCTATATTGATGTTTTACTATGTAAAATAGTTATCATTCACTAAATCATTAATCACCCTTGATTGAGTCTTGCCTCAAATTAATTAAGTATTATTAAGAATAAAATTATATATTGAAAAAAGGCAAAATGTAAAGAAAAATGGATTTATCTGTTTTTGCACAACTATGTAAAAAATTCCATATGTTTCCATATTAAATTAAATTTTTTACAGTGATTCGTATTAAAAATTGAATAAAATTAATTGATTTAAAAAGTACTGATATGCTAAATTAAAATTAATCTACTGTATGGTTTAGACAAAGTATTTGTCACATATATCACAATATTTTATGATTTAATCTATGAACATAATATTTTAATTAGCATAGAATGACAATGAAGATGCGTGTTGGTTTTTTTAAAGAAAACTAAACTGGAAGCGCCTTCATGTTTGTTTTGGCATATTTAACAGTATTCAAACTTAAATAAAAAATACTATTATGCACTTTGATGTTTCATATCAACTCCCATGCTATTATTTAGTAATGCCCTATAACCCCGTCCTATTCCCTAATATTTATAGAGATCACTTGTCACAATAATTCTTAAATTAAAGTTTTATAAACTAGTATGATTATTAAGTTATGCCTAAATAAATGTCATGTTAAAGCTTGTTTCCCTAAATATATTTTTTCGATTTAATCAAGTACTATTAGGTAATCTTATCAATTTGAGTTTATATGGAATATCATTATTGGGCTTTTTTTATGATAAAAACTGAATTAACTCCCTTAGTGAATATAAAACATCAATAAATATGTCAAAAATCATCTGGTTATAGAAATTTAGCAAATACTATGCAATCTCATTAAGCTACTGACTATCGTTCTATGCAAATACTGTAATTTGGCATTTGAAAAATTTAATACTAAAAATTCTAAATCGTCTGCTAAGAAATAAGAATGTTCTGTTATTAAATCTAGAGCTTTTTTGCTCAAATTCATTTGCTTTACCTGATCTATTGCACCATTAATTTCATCTTTTACAAGTCTAATTTCATTTAGACCACTCAAAGCATCAATTGTATTGTTACTAATTGCAAATGCTGTATCTTGGACTTTTTTTATGCTATTATACACTAAATTAATTGAATCATTTATGACTTTGTTTTCCATTTTAGTTAAATTATTATTTTTATACTCGACAATGCTCAAGGCCTCAGTATCATAAAATGCATTCTTTACCTTTACACTGTGAGCTTCACTATTGTTAAAATATGCTGATACGATTACAGAATATCTATCATTAATTTGCTTAGTTAAACCAGCGCCTCCTTTACTAAATACCACTTCAGCATATTGCTCAGCTTGTGACAAAGTGTTATATTGACCTGCTAAGGTAATATAAAAATTTAGTATATCCTGCTTTAACTCTCGATTTGACAGAGTTTTGATAATATTGATTCCAAAAATACTACTTAACAATAACAGAATAGTAATTATTAATATGAATATTAAACTGTATTTATATAGACTGTCTTTAAGCCTTTTCCTTGATTTCAAATTGTTTCTTTCCCACTTAATTTTATTAGTGGATATACTATTATTAAATTCATTTTTGCCTTGCTTTGTATGATTGTCTTGACTATCGTTAATATCTACATTTTGCACAAATTCATTATTTTGTCTTCTCGTATTTATAACCTTATGTCTTCTTCTATTTGTTTTTGTATAATAGTTTTTTAACTGATACACAGAATAGTCCACGCAATATTATATGTTAATATATCAGATATTAAAACATGTATTTTGCGCGGCTATCAATATATTAATTTATCATAAATGAATTATACTGCAAAAAAAATTGAAAATCAATCCCTGTTAAAATGATTTTTAAATATCAACTACTATATGTACTTATCATCAAGCTGTATTTTAAGGGTTTAAAATTCAATTGTAAAAAAATTTAAGAAATTTCACTATTCATCATAAAATTTATATAGTGTTTTTACTATGACTGCAATTAGATGAAGTTAAAGTCACATTAATTGTTATCATTAGAACGTCTAAAAGCAATTTGATTAAAATCTATTAATTTTAATATGATGCGTTATATATAAATGAAACCAAATCTAACAAATTTACGACAAAACAGGAATTATCTTAAAAAACATGAGTTCTAAGTATTATAGAAAACGAAGGTTATTGAAATGCTAAAATTTTTAATTTAAGTTATTTAAAATATTGGTAAAGAGTTCTTAAGTAGCAGTGTTTTTAGTATGCCATAAAGAAAATAGAACAGACGGAATGGATGAAATTATAAAAATATCACTTATTTTGGAAATATACCAAATAATCCTCAATCTAAAATACGTTATTTATATTCCATCTTAACTTTCTTAACGTTTAAAATATTAGTTGTGGGTTTTTAAATCATTGACTATCTCATTATATAGTGTAACTTTGAATTTCCCGTCTACATTTGTATACTCAGGTTCTCTTAAATTCGCAGCTAACATATAATTTTTAACATTAATCGTACCTTTATTATCGTTAATCCGCCTTAAGATTTTTCGCATGATATAATAAATCACTTTATTTCTTATATTACACTCCTGCGCATTTGTAATTTTACTAACTTCAAGTCCAGCATATAATCCGCCTGGACTTTCAATTTCGACACGGTCTTTATATACACCTAATTTGATTGGAACTTGAGATGAATAAAAACTATAATCTCTATGAACCATACTATTTAAAATACATTCCTTCAGTGCATTGATTGGATATGGCACACCTTCGTAGATAACCCCTGTCTCTTCATCCACTGCGCTTTGTAGCAATACTCTATTCTTAACATAATGTATTGCTGTGTTAAGCATTTGAATCAAGGTTCCAGATATATGCTTTATTTCAAGATATCGAGCATCGTTATTAATAGATCCCAGTTCATTATCAAAAGGTAAGGTCGTTGCTTTTAATAATAAATCAGGGAAGATAGCTTGTGGGTTTTTTCCAAAAATCAACAATCCAGCCAGTGTCGGTTTGTTGCCGCTTAGTATATGGTGCTTATTCAGTAAATCTTGCAAATCATGCTTATTATACACCGAAATATCTTGTTTGAAACTAGCAAAATATTTATTAATTTGTGGTTTCAATAGATCAGTAACGGACGCATCATCGACCGGATCTAAATCAAAATGCATATCAGACGCTAATGCTTCGTAATCAAATATCTCTGATTCGCTCATCAAAACGCTACTACTCCCTAACCGTACGTATGATCCGTTTATTTTACCACTAGGCGCATAATAACATGGTCTTCTCGTAGGATCCAAAGATTGAATTATTGCTACTAATATATTTTTGTCATCTATCTGTATAGTTTTAAATTTTGGTACAATTACTGGTGTCATTTTATTACATATATTAACAACTCTAGATTCTAAAGTCTTAATATCCTGTACCCCGAGGAAAAACCCATCCTCTATCCCAAACAGAATGAATCCACCACCGTTTTGATTTGAAAAACTAGAGAGTACGCCAATTATAGATAAAGGCGTATCAGATCGTCCTCCATTACATTCATAATTCTTATCTCTGAATTTCCCCTTATTTATTGATTTAATGATACGTTCCAATTTAGGATTTTCCATAATTTACAATTCCATACTTGATTTATGTTATTTATACTAAATTGTCAGTATAGACACATCTACGTTGTAGTATTTATTAAAATGTTTTAATATTATAATTATATTATTGTTTTTCATCATAGAATATGAACGCTTCATAAGGGCGCAAAGTCATACCATGCTTGAATGTTTCCTCTGTATTAGCATAGTTACTTAATATCAACTTAGCCCCCATAGCATTCATATCAATACAATTCAGGTTAACTATACCTTCTTTAAAGTTACATATTACTATATATCGTTTTCCATTATATACTCTTTCAAAAGCGTACACTGACTTATTATTTGGGAAGTATTCTTTATAGCTACCGTTAATAATAATTTCATTCCCTCGTCTAAAGTCTAATAATTTTTTATAAAAATTAAGGATTGAATTTGGATTCTTGAGGGATTCCACAACATTAACGTCGCCATAATTTGGATTTAATTTAAACCATGGAGTCCCAGTCGTAAATCCCGCGTTAATTGTACCATTCCATTGCATTGGAGTGCGAGCATTATCTCTTGCTATTTTCTTCATTACCTTTTTTGCTAGCCAATACAGTGGTGGGAATTTTTTTGTTATTTGAAAAATCCTTTTTGTCATTATATCGGCATATTCATCAGGTCTTAATGAAATGTTAGACATCCCTATTTCCTGGCCCTGATAAATATACGGGGTTCCTTTTAGCGTTAAATATGATATAGCTAACATTTTAGCCAGCTCCTTTTTAAATGGGCCAAATTCGTTCCCGTATCTAGATATTGATCTAGGTTGATCATGGTTTTCGTAGAATAACGTGTTCCAGCAATCACTAGATATGTTTTGCCATGCGCTTTGAATTTGTTTAAACTTCTTAAGGTTTAATTTTACAGGAATAGCATTGAATTTCAAATCAACTAAAGATAATTCAAACTCAATAACAGAGTCCATCTCTTCTCTAGACTCACCTATTAAGAGCTCAGCGTCTTTTAATTTGAGACCAGCAGCTTCACCTACGATCATAGAATCATACTTGCTCCATGACTCAACATTTAACTGATGCAAATATTCGTGTATTTTGGGCTCTGCTACAAAGTGCTCATCACCGCGTATAATTGGATTATATTTACCATCTGGTAGCCCGTCAGCTTTACTAATATATGTTATTACATCACATCTGAATCCGTCAATTCCCAAATCAAACCAGTAATTACAGATATCAACAACTTCAGACCTGACTTTTGGATTAGCCCAGTTTAAATCTGGTTGCTTTTCACTGAATAGATGAAGATACCATTCGTTGGTTGTCTGATCATATTTCCAGGCACTTCCACCAAACCTAGATGTCCAATTGTTTGGTGGCTTTTTGCCGTCATTGTTTTTACCAGGTCTCCATATATAATAATCACGATATGGGTTATCCTTGCTTTTCCTGCTCTCAGTAAACCATTGATGCTCATCTGACGAATGATTAACGACAAGATCCATTACAAGACGTATACCATTTTCATGCATCTTTACAATCATCTCTTTCCAGTCGTCTAAAGTCCCAAACTCTGGATTGATATCTCTATAATCACTGATGTCATAACCATTATCATCATTAGGTGATCTATAGACTGGAGATAACCAAACAGCATTTATGCCTAAATCTCTTAAATAGTCAATTTTTTCAATTATACCACGGATGTCACCAATGCCGTCGCCATTCGCATCTTTAAAACTCCGTGGATAAATTTGATAAAATACTGCGTTTTTATACCATCTTGTCTTCATCAATTAAATACTCCTATTTTGTAATATAAAATGTTAAAGCAATTGTAAAATAGCATTCTATATCATTTACTATATTATAACAAATTAATCAGATTGTTTAAAATAAATTTTATCATGTCTTTAATAATAGGTTATTTTTTTGTTCATTTATTATTAAATCTAATCTATTAAAAGTAAAATAATTATGTCACACTATTGTCCACTTTTCTATCTTCGTCCAATTTAAGAACCTTTATTTTACTAAGACCTACCACAAGTGGCACACCTAGTATGTATATGACTGCGGCTTGTGTCCCCAATATAGTTAGAAAATTGAATACGTAAAGCTCATCTCCAGAGAAGAACAACCATATTAATGGTAACATCAGTGCATTGATGACTATAGGTGGTATTGCACCAAATATCGCTCGTTTTGATATTCTTGACATCCTTAAATTGCGTCCGATTACGTATGTTAAAAGTGCAGCAATTAAAGTGGCCAGCGTGCCAAAAAGCATGTCATACCATCCATATGGAGACAAGACATTTGATAATAAACATCCAATCGTGACACCAACAATTGACTCTGGAAAAATTAAAGGTAACAGTGTCAATGCCTCTCCAGGTCTAAACTGTACAGGGCCAAAAGCGATTGGATTAACCGCATAAGTTAATGTAAAGTATAGTGCAGCCACAATTGAACTTCGTGTTAATAAGATCAATTTGTTTTTTCTTGTATGCATATTTTTGCCCTCTTTATTATATCTTTAGCTAAATACAATAATCAGAAATGTTGGCTTATGCAATAATAATCAATTACTTTAAGTTATAATATTGGTTCTAACCTTTATGACCGCGACGTTAAATTCTAAGAACATTTTTTAATAAATTGAATATAACGTTAATGCTACAAAAACTTTAGTAGTATTTTAAAGCCCTGTAAACCAATATATAGATCCGCCATTACATTTGATATGCAAAATCCTGTAGTTGAATAACTACAAACAATTTGCAAAAGTGTAAATTAACTATCATACCTAAACATATAGTTAAAATTAGTACGCTTCAATTTCAGAATAAACCTCATATAATTAATATCTTGGGGTAATATCAATATATTATATCTTGTACTTTAATTCATCCTTCCTAGATTCATATAATTTCCAAAGCAAGTTTAACACTATTCTATAATGATTTAATCTATAAAAAAAATTAATTAAAGCATATAATAAATAACAATTATTAAATGGATGTTAATATGCCTTTACATGTGTTTAATGGTTAATAGAAACACGTCACTACTAATGAATGATAAGTATGCTTTAACATTATACTAAAAAGTATTAGACTTGTCAATGTAGCTAGGGTTGGAATGATTTTTTTTAAAGTTAAATCTATCCAAAGTAATTTTAATTTTACTTCCACAATTTTGGAACCTGCCTAATCATTTAGACTGCATATATTTATTAAAGTAATAGCCTATTAAGTTAGGTTTTTAAAAGATCCTATGGCAAGTTTTCTTTCTAATTCACTAATACTTAAATAGGCTATTACTAATACATTATTAAAAGATGTCATTCATTATGCTAATTAATTGTTCTGAATATCATATAACACATTCCTTAAGATATGAGCTGAATCAAGATCTTCAATCGAAACCAAGACGTCTTTGTTATTAACTGCATTTAATAAGACTTTTACTGTTTCATTTTGAATCTCATCATTATATAAAGGTAATACGCGTTGTACTTTAAGTCCTAGTAAAGACTCCATAGCATCACCATATGCAATAATTATACTAAATTCAAGTATGGATTTTTCTTCGTTAGTATACTTGATTGGATCTACTAATTCGCCTTTTTCAACATTAAAAAGGTCAATAGAGGATTCAGATATCTTTAATTCATATCTCTCTTGAGACCAACGTGTAGTAAAGACATTAGCAAAATCGAATATAGTAACTGCAAGGTCAGATGCAGAAACCTCGTTTGTGGAAATTGTTTTTGAAACCTCATCCAAATTACTAATTAATTTTTTGACCTTCCCTAGTTTATTATCTAGGATCGCTAGCTTAGCAACTCGAGCTCTTCGTGCTTCAACCTCTGTTTTAGCACTGTCTAAAGCTTCTTCATATTGAGCAATGTCAGCTTCAACGTTTTTAAGTTTATCAGCAGCATCTTTAGCAATAGCTTCAGCTTCTGAACGAGCTAACATTTTCTTCTCACCCTCCGCTAAAGCATCGGAAATCGCGAGCATTTCTTCATCGTATTTTGCTTTCTTTTCTTTATAAGCAATTACTTCTGGTGTTTCATTTATCAAGCGCAATGCATCGTCTTCATTTTCGATAGAATATTTAGAAAATTTTTCGACACAAGATGCAAATAATTCTTCATTAGCAGATGCTTTGCTATTTAAATCGTTCTCAGCATTCTCAGTAGCTAATACTAAATCATTATATTTATTATTTGCATGTGCGGATTTCTTTATTAACTTTTTAAGTTCTTTCTCTTGGGCTTCATAATCGAACGGATTGCTAAGCTCATCAACCTGGATATCTAAGAGTTCACGTGCAGTTGCTTGAATTGCAGCTTGTACATAAGTCAATGTTTGCCCGTCTATTTCTGCGGTAATATCCTTAGAATCTAGTGTAGAAATCACATCAACTATTTCATTATACTCATCGATTGCTTTTGCAAGTTTATTGCGTTGCAATTCTATTTCTTCGTCAACAGTCTCAATCTCACGCTCGCTTAACTGCACTTTTTGCAAGATTTCTTTAGGATCTTTACCATCTATTGTATTGTTTAAGAGATTAAGAGCAATCTTTACTTCATTTTCATCAGTTTTAAGTTTCTCTATCCTTTCATTTAAGGATGGTAGAATTTTTTCATTAAGCTGTGCTAAACGCTCAATCTGCAAAGCATGATTAGATTGTAACGCTTGTAATAGAATTTCATTTGATGAATATTCGCGTGTTAGCTCCACAAAAGAATCAAGCCTTGCAAGTGCATCAACGAATATTCCTTTTAAGCCTGCAATATCTTTAACACCATCGTATTCATTCAGAATTTTTGCAATCTTTGAATTAACTTCATCTAATGAAGCCCTCAATGAATCAACATATTGATTGCCAACTCTAACTGCTACTTCCCTTTGCCCAATGACTGCAGTCAACTCTAACATCGTCTGGAGATTCTTGTCAACATCAGCTTTTATTTTTTCAATTTGAGCATCAAGAGCCCTGGTATCCTTTTGAGGCAACTCGTTTTTGTAAGTAATATATCCATCGCAAACAGGACAATGACTACCATAAAGCAGTGAATCAGATATTGCACGCATTTTATTAAAACCGTCATATTCATTGCGCTTAGTTTGTAATAATTTTAGTGTTGCCTCAGTAGCTTCACTTGTCTTTAGTAATTTTTCTTTATTCTCTAAAGCAAGTTGCAATTTTTCTTTATATTTATCAACAGAAGCTAATGCATTAGTGATCTTTTCAGATATATTCTTACATTCATCATCATAAGCTTTAACCTCAAAATATTTGGCTGTTAATTGATTGACTTTTTTAAACTCCAATGTGTATGAATCAATTATGCTAAGGGAGCCTTCTTCAATGTTTGCTTTTTTTCGTAATTCTGTTTGCTCTTTACCAATTGTGTGAATATCGTCGTATAATGACTGAGAAGATGTCTCTAATTCAGATTTTTCTTTATTTAACTCTTCAATACTCGATGTTAAAATTTGTATTTCATCATTAATTAAGTTTAGAGAATTTGTCAGGATGTTTGAATCATATACCGCTTTTTTGTAATCAGCAGTATTTAATAGCTCTTTTCTTTTGTTAAGTAGTGTCTCTATTGATTCAGCTAATTCAGATTTCAAAGTCTCAATAGTTTTCTTCTGTTCAATTAGCTGATTTTTTTGAAGATTAATTTCTGCAAAACACTGTTCAATAGTTGATGGCACTTGAGAATTAGATGGATTTTCTGCATATAAAAGTAGCGAACTTTGAAAACGGCTTCCTGTCTCTTTTATCAATTGATCTTGACGTTCTAAATCATACGCAAATTGATCAGCTGCTTTTTTTGCTTCATCAGCATTAATTTTAGCTTCATCACGCTTTTGTTTGATTGATTCTAAATCCTCACTGAGTTGCTTTAATTCATTGCTAGTCTTTTTAAATGTTAAATATTTTTCAGAAATCTCAATTATATCTTCGTGTTCTTTTAAAACCTCAGATTCTTTTTCTAATTGAGCTTCAACTTCTCGCATTGCATTGGCACGTTCTAAAGCATTAGAATATTCTTGAGCTCCCTGTGAATCCTCTTCTAAAGTAGCTGTCACAGCTAATTCTGCATGACTCTTTTTCAACTCACTAATTTCGGATTCAATCGCCGCTATATCATCAAGCCCAGATTCAATGTCCGCCTCAGTGGTGGGCTCAATAGCATTTATTTGATCCTTAATGTTTTTTTCTTCATCTTGGTATTGAGACATTCTTGTTGATGCATCAGTCGTCCCTGACATTGTAAATATACTATCATCCACAAATTTAATACGTTGATCCGCATCACCTTGAATAAATGAATCTGTGAGAATTTTCCTATTTATTATCACATACTCTCTAAATGCCTTTGAATCTAATGGTAGGAACTTAAAAATTATATCTTGTGCTTCATCCCCTTCAAATCTATCATTACTATCACCGTCTTGTAAAACCAATGCTAGCATTTTGGTGTTTTCATCTTCATCAAACTCACGTTCAAGTCTGTATATAAGCTCGGCTTGTTCAAAATCTAGGTATATTTTTGTATTTGGTTTTAGCTTTACTTCTATGTCGCCATATATAGCAGCACATAAAAGATCACTTAGTGATCTAACTGTCACACCTGCTAAAACGGTTAGAGTTCCTGCTGTATTGGTAAAATCTATGACACCGTCGCTCTCACCGTATCCAGTATAACCAAGCTTAAGAAATTTCATTTGTTCCTCCGCATAAGATCCTTGTGATTCTCAAGGATAAATAATTTACTAGCAATGACTTATTATATATGTTATACTATTTAGCACTATTTTTGTAAAATAATAGCTGTCGATAATATATACGATAATATTATAACTAACTTAGTAAGTTTTTGCAATACTTATTTGCAAAAATATTATCTAAATAACATAAAATTAACAAAAACTTTGCAACTAAGGTGATTGAAATGACATTTTGTAATTTAAGTTTGGGATATAAGAAAATTAATACTACAAACATCCCAAATTTATTCATTGAAAAATACTTTAATGCTAACACTAACCTTTTAGATTTAGCAGTATATATATATGGTATATATCTAAGCCAGAATAATTATTGCGAAGGCAATAATATTGATGCAATAGCAGAAAAATTAGGAATTGATAGAAGTTTAATCTTAAAATCGTTCGCATATTGGGAGGAGGAAGAGCTAGTTAACATCGATCCAAACGAAAATCCGAAAGAATGCCCTGTCATTAATTATAGACCAATATTCCTTAAAAGCCCGCATGAATCAAAAGCTTATGATTTATCAAGATATTCTGAATTTCAGAACAAGTTGCATGACTATTACGGAGAAAAAGGAAAATTATTAAACACAAACGACCTTATATTATTAGTCGATGATATGGAAAGATGGGATATAGAAAAAGATGCTGCAGTAGAAATATTAGATTATTGTTTTGAAATCTATGGATTAACTATTTCTATTACAAAAATTCATTCAGTATTAAAAGATTTCGGATTGACAAATAGTAACACGCTAACTGACGCAAAAAAACATATCGTATGCTTAAAGGCATCAAAAGGTGAAGTGGGACGAATTATAAAACAGCTTAATCCAACATTATTATATAATATAGGTGATTATGAAATAGAATTATTTAATAAATGGACTAGTGTATATAAATTTAGCAATGATGCAATATTTTTGGCCTCCAAATACTTTAAGCGAAAAGGTACAATGACTGACCTTGACGAATTCTTGACGGAACTTTATCAAGCTAATGTTGTGACTCTAGATGACATTAAATCCTGTATAGACGTATTAGAATCCCGCTTGTCTCTATCCAAAAAAATAATCCAGGCTATTGGCTCTTTTGATAAATATGACACTGTGGCAAAAACGTATGTAAATTCTTGGATGCAAAAAGGCTTCGAGGATTCTGCCTTGATAGAAATTGCTCGATATTGTTTTGCTTCATGTTATAAGACTTTAGATGTGATGGATCAAATTGTCACAAAGTTTCATGTCGATGGAAATATTAGCGTTAATGCTGTTAGATCATACATCAAGAACCTTCGCAAATATGACGATGAAATTACTAAAGTTTTAAATGTATCGTCTAGTAATAAAACAATTACGGACGGTATGCGCTCAGATTATAAATTGTTCGTCCAGGATTGGAAGTTTAATCCTGAACTTATATTATTCGTAGCAGAACAGGAAAAAGGTAAGCGCGACATATTCCCATACTTAAATCGTACACTTGGTGATATGAAAAATAATAATATCAATAACATCGTTGCAGCTAGGAAATATTTGGATTCTTTAAAAACAAGATCAACATTCAAAAAACAACAGAATGCGTCACTTTCACAAGTATCTGCTAATCTCGATGTGAACAATAAGACTGTTTATAGAGCAGATACCCCTTTGTTTGACATTGAAAAAGCAAACCTTACTATGACTCAAGACATCTTAGATGAGGCAAATGCAAACAGAATACCTACCGTTGAAGACGTTCAGACATATGTATCTCAGAGTGAAAAATATGGTTATGGGCGTCCTGAATTGCTAGTTGCAGCAGAAGTTTTATCCAAGACAGTATTTAGTTGGGAGAAAATGGATCTATTATTGTCGAATTTTAAGAAATGGGGCGTCACAGATTATTACACCGCAGTAGATTATATAAAATATAACTCCTTAGATGATATTTTGAAACAATAGTTTGTGTAGTTTTGATTGTGATTGAATATAAATAAACCAATTAATTATTTTCAAGTCGAATTTACATGCATAATTATAACCATGCACCACTTTCAAAATATTAAATGGCTTTTTTTAAGCGGAGTGTATGAGAGCGGAACGTGGGTTAAGCGCCCGCAGAGGTAGGTCGCCACATAACGGCAATTAAGGGCGACGGAGCACGGCTCCGCCGCGAGAATATTCAAAGTTTGTGACGCGCCTGCCACAATAGAAAACATGGGAAAAATAAACTTTGAGAAAAGCAATCACTTTAATAACCGTATTTGCAAGTAACACCGAAATGAAGTTGATAAAACTACTTGCGTAAGAAATAACTCAGCAGGTTTTAGGCAATAAATTGCTTATTTTCACTTTTTGACGAAACGGAGAGTGCAAATAGAGTTACGGTTTAATACAAAACGCCGCATCCAAAGTCCTATGTAAATTGTTTTCAATACCCCAGTGATTACGCACTGCATTCTTGAATGTTTCGCAGGCAGCTACCGATGTAATAAAGTATCTTGTTTCGTTAGACGCACCGCCATGAATGCGTTGCACTTTACTTAACAAATGCTCCAATGCTAGTTATTCCAGACCAATCATTATTTAAATTCAAATCTTTAATGTCATCTATATAATAGTAGCTTCTTTTCTCAATTCTACCATGTCCACGCTCTTCTGTAACCATAACGTTCTGTGCATTATGTAATTCAATATTTTTAATATATACATCAAATTTATTAACTAATTTGCTATATAATTTCTTTTGATTATGCTTAACTGCTAGCACATATTTGTTGTTACTGCGGGTTATATGGCTTGCTATATTTTTCTGTGTACCCACGGCATCAACAGCAATTATAGCTTCTTTTAATTCTAAACTTTTTAATAGTATTGGTATGGCTATTATTTCATTTGACTTTTCCTGGGTTCGAGTTTGATTTAAAACCAATTTGTTTTAGTTACTTAAGCAGACATAATATAGAAATTTTAATCACCTTTTTTATGCGCTGATTTAATGCATTCCAATCTATACTAACAAAATCTCCTTCGTTAGATTCTCTCAAAGACTTTACAAAATTTATAAAGCATCTTGAAAATTTTTGGGGATCACAGGACGCCATAACTCGCTATAATGTATCATGTGACGGAATTCCATTTTTAAGTTCCATACCTAAATCTTTTCGTAAGAATTCAATATTGCTTTTCAAAAAGGATTCAATATCTATAAAACACTTACATGAACAAGTTATTCCAATGATGCACATTACAATTATATTGTTAGGAGATGTTTTATTTTACTTTGTTGACGGTTATCTTTTAACTCAGCAAAGCATTAAGCTAATTTCATAACTAATTTTATATACATACTCCTTAGTATAAATTTTCAAATTAGGATGACAAAAGCGAAATTATTCTCTATTTTGCCACCAAATTGAATAATAACTTAACAAAATATTGTATCATAAAAAAATTTTTGTTAATAAAACTACATGTTATTATTAACATAATATGATAATATATCAATTAAATCAAATGTAATTTTGGCAAAAAAAAGCATGATCTATTCATTTTAAGAAGAATCATGCCTGTACTTGTATGTTTGAGTTTAAAATTTATATAGAAGTTTTCATGCGCTCGTCCTGGAATCCGTCCTCTATTTTCTCATGTTATATGTAGTTTTTTAAGGCATCCTAGTTTGGTTCAGGATTTTCTTAAAGAATACACTGAACTTGGATAATTAACTTCAAAAAAATTTAAAATTGCATGGTCCAAATGCTTGACAGATCATCAAAAATACAATATAATATACAAAGAATGTTTGCAATCATTTTTGCAATATTATTTTTGTGTGTGCGTAATCATTTTGAGATAGGCAACTCTTACTAACAAAATCGCACGCTAGATATGCTGATCGTTTCACAAAATTTCATTTTATTTTTATTAAGGAATTCTAATTAATTTATTAGGATATAGGTGAACTAATGTCAGAATTTAGCAAAATATACTATACAAATGATTCGCCCAGAGCTAAAGCGAACAATACAATAAGTATTAGAAAATTTAATGCAGAATTTAAAGCTCGTAATGATTTGCAGCGTCATTTAGCTGCTGACAATAATTTATTAAAGTTATATCAAAAACAAAATAAGTTGTCGCTCGAGGCATCGCGACAAGAAGTTTACGGCGAGGCTGGCGCAACGATTGCTAGAGCAAATGCTGACGTTGCTTATAAAGAATATTTGCTCTATCTCGACAGTTGCGGGATAAAACATGACTTTGATAAACCAGCATATTATTGCACTACATGTAATGATACAGGATTCATAAACAATATTCGTTGTGATTGTTTTAAACAATTATTAAGGGATATAACAATGGATGATAATCCACAGCTTAACACCGATATTAGATCATTTATAAAACTGAAGCCACCTAAAATGTTAGAGTTATCAACACGACTAAACATGAGCGAGTTTTATGAGTTTTTAAACAAATATTCAGAAAATTATTCCGACTCACAGTATAAAATCATCCTTCTAACAGGTAGCCCAGGCACTGGTAAAACATTCGCATTATCTGTGTTTTTTAATAAGGTTATAGATGATGATGGTGACATATTAATGATTAGCGCAGTTAAACTTAATGAGCTTTTTTTAAAGACACATCTTGCACCTTTAGAATCAAAGCAAGAAATTTTAGAAACAATAATTGACTGTGATATCTTAATTGTTGATGACCTTGGTATGGAACCATTTTATAATAACGTAACTGCTGAATATCTTAGGAATCTTCTAGATTTAAGATCACATTTAACCACCATCTTTTCTACGAATCTAAATAGTGAGGAGATCAGGATTAGATATGGTAATAGTACATTATCAAGGCTTTATCATAAATCGCGTGCCCATGTTGTAGATTTCTTTAATACGGTTGATATCAGAACTAAAGAAGCGACAGGAGATATTATTAATAAAAAACAATAGAAAAATGATATATGATAACAATTAAGCAATTATGACATGAATGTATATTAAGTCATTATATATAAAATTCGTGAATTTGATTTTATTGTTATTAGTTATTACCGCAAACATTATATTATCCTATCACTTGAGTTTAACTTCTGTATTTAAAACTATTTATATGAGATTATTACCATAATGTTCACTGATTGATGTTTTTTTAATTCTGCATCAGTTATTATAGGATACAACTATAAAGCATGTTCTAATTTTGTATCGACAATCTAAAGTAAATCTCAGATTTAACAGAATTAATCACACTGTTAAATTATAAATAGTTAGGTTAATTACACAAAATAATCTATTTACACATATATAATTGATTTTTTTTTCACATTATGATATAATCAATTATCAAAACTTGCACTACTTTATTGTAGTTAATACGGAGGCACCATGGCTGAAAAACCAAATATTTCTGAGCCTAGCTATGAAATAAAAAAAGAATGTGCTGTGCTTAGTGAATCTAGTACAGGCTGGACAAAAGAACTTAATTATATTAGTTGGAATGGATATAAGGAGCGTCTAGATTTACGCGACTGGTCACCATCACGCGCTCGTCCTGGTAAAGGGCTAACCTTGACAGATGATGAAGCAAAAAAACTCTATGATGCCTTATCCACTATATTTGCAAAAAAATAAGATATTTCTTATTTAGGGAGTAAATTTATGTACGATCCCAAATACCCACATCCCCGGCCAAAAACTAAAAAAGAATTTAACCAGGCAAGAGATGTGTTGCAACAACGATATCAATCTAACAATGATACAAGAGACTATAGATTTGCGGTTACACCTGAAACACCGCGAGGTGAGAAACTTGAAGAAGCACTTGCTTTTCGTGAATGTTTCTGGACTATACTAATCATGATTATTCCTATAATTGGATTTTTTGCTACGATATATTGGGCGTTAGGTGGATCAAATTCTAATCCTGTTAAGCGTTCAAAATCCAATTTTGCAAAAGCTTATTTTTTGGTAGGAATCATTGTGATTATTATTTCTGTGATAATACTTATAATATTTTGGAATACATTTCAATCTCTGATGACATCCCTTAAAAATTAACAGTTTAAGCTATTATTCAATTTGTATTCTAACTGCTATATTTATACCTGATGATATACTCGAAAATGAAATTGTGTCGTCATCAATGATATTGTGGCAACTATAATAAGAAAATTCAATCCATACCAAATTAAAGGAGCTTAAAAAGTACTCTATCAATATTAATTTGGACGTTTATTTTTCTTTTTTAGATTTGAATTGATGGTTTTCTCTTGTATTAGTGCTTTGCAGTACCGTATTCTAATCATACCATCCAATTTAATGCTATTTTAGAGGAGCATACTTATTATATTAATTGTTATGCAATTATAGCTTTAAAAATATGATAAATGATTTATTCATTATAATGCTAAAATATTAGGAGGCATCTTATGCGACAAGAAGATTATAACTACGACATTAATAATTCTAACAGAGACTATGGGTCTCCCCCGCCACCCCAGCGCCCATATCCAGAACCTCTAATGTCAGTGTCAGATTGGTTCTGGACAATAATTCTTATGTCTGTTCCTTTTGTTGGTTTTTTTGTAATCATATTTTGGGCGGTTAGTTCTGCCACTGATCAAATTTCGCTCATTAAAAGGAATTTTGCTAGAGCGTATCTTATAGTTGAAATCGTACTATCTGTTCTTCTCATTATTATATTTGTTTCATTAATCAGCTTATTTATGCGGACATTAAGTTAGTAATTTCTCAAAGTAAATTTTTGAAATTTTTTAAAAGACTTTTGTCGGTATAATCAACGATGACAGAGGAATATTTTAAAGAATATGTAAATAATTGTAAAGACAAAATAAAACTTGAAGTTGGAGGAGATTTGTTAAAAAGGAAATGGAGTTTTTACAAAGTATTTTTAAATGATTTTAATGGGACAGTAAAAAAGTTTTTTATCAACTTATTGGATGATCAAGATAAACCAATTTTAAATTTGAATTGATGGTTTTCTCTTGTATTAGTGCTTAGCAGTACCGTATTCTAATCATACCATCCAATTTAATGCTATTTTAGAGGAGCATACTTATTATATTAATTGTTATGCAATTATATCTTTAAAAATATGATAAATGATTTATTCATTATAATGCTAAAATATTAGGAGACATCTTATGCAACAAAAAGATTATAACTACGACATTAATAATTCTAACAGAGACTATGGCTCCCCCCCCGCCACCCCAGCGCCCATATCCAGACCTCTAATGTCAGTGTCAGATTGGTTCTCGACAATAATTCTTATGACTGTTCCTCTTGTTGGTTTTTTTGTAATCACATTTTGGGCGGTTAGTTCTGCCACTGACCATATTTCGCTCATTAAAAGGAATTTTGCTAGAGCGTATCTTATAGTTCTATTCTTACTATCTGTTCTTTACATTATTATATTTGTTTCATCTATTCGGCTTATTATTGCATCCATGAGTTAGTAATTTCTCAAAGTGAATTTTAGAAATATATAACCATGATTATGATCATATATTAATCTATATAGAAAAGAGGATCAGACATAATTGAATTAAAAGAATATATTACATTAAGGAAGAATTTGTTTGAAGGAAAAGAATATATGTAGGGCTGACTAAAATGAATAAATAAAAAAACAGATATAGCAAAAAAGAAGATAATGTACAAACTAATTAGAAGGTACGTGTTATATGGAAAGTATTAAATTAAGGAAGTGTGTATCTAAGAATGCAGGCAAAATATTTAATTTAATTGATTTTAAAATTCGTGTTGAAATAGATGGCGCAGGATTTGTTATGTAAAGTTTGATACAAAAATAAAAAGTAGCAACAAAAGCTTTAGACAAGAATTTGCTACAACATCAGAATCTACAAAATTATATTGGATATTAAATGCGCATAAGTTTAACGAAGAAGCAATAATTGAATATAAAATAAAAATAGGAAAAGAAATGTTAAAAGACAGCATAGCATTTAGAGATGGAATAAAAAACTATAATGGATACAAATGCACTTGTGATGATGAAAACGTAAGAAAGTTAAGCAAGAAAAAATATTATGAGTTATTAGAAATAGCAGCACGAAGGCTTTTGAATTAGACGAAATAGACAACGAAGATTATAATGAAATTTTAAGAGAAATAGACAAAAACGTATTCGAATATAGGATTATAGAATAATGAAAAAAGAAACACAGCAAGAAATGATGGTTAGATTATATAAAGAAGATATACATAAATTCGTAGAAAAATTATGGTATATACAATCAAGGAAAGCAAAGTATGGAGATAGCTATGATCCAAAATATAACAAATATAAAAAAGGCACGCAGCATGATGAAAAAACAATAAGATTTTTCAATGGAATGTTCAGTGCTGTAAAATATAATTTAGAAAAAGACGATCCCTTGATAGATAATTTGCTAAAAAGAAATAAAGGTAGAAAAACCATTGGAAACATAGTTATCAATGAATTTGAAAGTATAGAGGGTCCGTTGGAATGTGATCATTATAAGACAATAGAGCTTATAAATTACATGAGCAAAAGTTTTAAGGCAACGTATATATATGAAAATGAACGTTTCACAAATAAAGTGCTAAATAATTACAATCAAATTGATATGAACAGTGCATACAGTTATATGATGGTATCAACAAAAATGCCTATATCGCATTATAAAACATTTAAGACAATAAAAGAATATAAACAGCACGTATTAAGAAACAAATTAAACGAGGAAAATTACATAATAATATACACACAAATTGAAGATAATAAAAAAGTTGTATATTTTGAATATAAAGAAGACCTTGAAATTAAAGAAATTAATGTATATAATGCAAAAACAATTGGAAATGATTTTGTTGACAAATGGTATAATTTAAAACAAATACCAAAATACAAGAAGCTAGCAAAAGACGTATTAAACGTAGCCGTTGGAGCTATCCATAGATACAGACAGAACTTAATTTCAAGGTACATATGGTTTTTACAATATAGGACTATGGAACAATTAAAAAGCTATATAGAAAAAAAATACGGCACTGTAGTTAGAATACATACAGATTGCATAGGTTTTATAAGCAAATGTGAAGAAATCAAAGGGATGTTGGAATCAGATGACACTATAAGAATAGGTGATGATATAGGAAATTTCAAAATAGAACATATAAAAAAAACCATATATATTATAACAGCAGGTCAATATCAAATTAGAGGGGAACCACCAAAATTGAGTGGATTAAATTATGGCGATGATGGTTATATACATTTTGAAAACGGGGACAAAGTAGACAGCAAGAAATTCCCAGCAGTAAAAAAAGGAGATAGAATAGTATGTTATAATAATGATGAAGAAATAATCAAAGAGCTAAAAGGTGGTTTTGAAGAATTTGGACTAAAATATTAGGAGGTTAAGATATGGATAAAAACGAAATAACGTTATACAACAAAGAAAAAAAGAGGATATATAATAGAGAGAAAGCTAGATTAAAAAGTAGCGGGCATTGGACTGATTATAACAAAGCAAGAATAAGTACCAAGCACATTACAAATGAAGCAGTAAAACTTATAATTGAACAAAAAGACATATTGGTAGGAAATAACAAAAAACTATTATTTGATTTTGAGAGAGAAATAGTAAAAACCAAAAGCGATATTACTAGAGTTGCAAACAAGTATATTAACAAGATAGAATTAACAAATTATGAGGGTAACGAAGGTATTCAAACATTCAAAACAAACTTAAGAGAGAATAAAGGAGTACAAAGCAATAAAAGCAATGGATTCTCAGAAATAAAACTAGCAAAAGATAGATTAAAAAGAGAATTAGAAAAAAGTGGTATTGATAAAGACACAGTAAAAAAATTACTAGACACAAAAAGAATGAGAAATATTATAAAAAATAATTTAAAAGACAATGGAGAAGTAGTATCAACAGAAGAGATAAACAGATTAATAGCAAAAGGTTATGACAGGAGGACAAACTCATATAAAGAAATAAGAGACGAAGGAGAGAAGCTAGGGATAAATAATGCGGCGAGTTTATATTTTGATATACCAAAAAGCGAACAAACCATTAAAGTTAAAGGCGTGCAACATAAATTCTTAACAAGGGATGGAAAGCACTACATATTATGGGGAGGTTTTTTAAATGAGGTTATATTAGATGAAAATGGAAAAGTGATAGCAGCAAAAGGGAAAGGTCTAGATAATGAGTAAATATGAAATCATGATTGAATTTGTTACCCATTTGATTGACTGTCATATATGTGCAAAATGGATAATATATTAAACTAATTAATTCTAACAATGTACTTTTCTCTGTGCCTGCTATATCGCTTTGAAATATGTAAATTAACTCTGCCTAGAAAATATTATATCCGCAAGTATATCTCTAAATGGAATAAATGGATAAATAGCCTCAAATGTTTTTAAAACTTTACATTCTAATTCAATCGGTTTTTTAATGCATGCAAAATATTTTGTCTCTAAAAATTTTTTTCTTATATCTACATTTTTTAACCCTAAATTTACTAATTCATGATCATTATCTAAAAGAAAATTTAACGCTAATCATATATCAATAAATTAATATTGCGAAAATAATAATATTAATATGGACTATTGGGCTCCTCCATAAAAAAAAGGAGCCCTATTTGTTAGGACCAACAAGGCATTATAGGTTATTCATCATATTATTTATCATTAACATCACTTTTATTGGTATTTTTTTAGACTATACTGGACAATAGAGAATTCAGTTGTAGGACAAATTTAACTCGCTTAAAGGAATCTTGCTAGGACATTTCTACTTGTTTTTTATATTATATTTGTTATAGTTGTAATTTTTATATTTGCTTTTTTACTTTCATTATAACTATTCCTAGTGCAGTAAACTCATTATTACAATTATTTAATTTGTGCATCGACATTATTTACATTAATTAATGTAGATATGTCAATGTTATTCGTCATATTTACTATTAACTTTTATGCTTTCTTTTGAAAATGAAATTTTTGTGAAATTTCACTATTAAATATAATATATTTGCTTTTTTGCATATTTTACAGTATAATACTATAGATGCTATGCACCAAATGTAAATCTGATTGCGTGATAAGTTATTTCTCACGCAAGGAAATTAACAAATATTTATGTAGGGCTTGCGGGGAGATGTTTGTTGAGTTAAACGGAAAACACCAAATTGAAATGGCCGTGTCTTTATATGTCTTAGGATTATCATATAGAACTATCGGACTAATATTGGATGTAGATTGTTCAACGACGTATCGTTGGATTAAAGGTTATCTCGATAATGCAAATGTAACAGATGTGACATCAGTAGGACTTTTAATCCCAGCCGACGAAATATTCGATTTTATAGCTGAAAAGCGTAAAACTGTTGATTACGGAAAGAGTGTTTCAAAATGGATTGATCAACTGCTTGAGATCCATAAAATGACGGTGCCTAATTAATCTAACTGTTACTGGATAATTTCATCAATTTTTATTAGCACCTTGTTAATAATAGATGATGAGTATATCAGTTATACGTCATCAAATTAAATTAAGCTTACAATTTTTTGACATGGTTGGTGATGTAATTATCACCAGTCTCCTATTAGAATGCTTATGTCCTTTTAGCTTTTTAGCTAAAAGGCATTTTGCATTTTTGTACTATTCTATTAAGAGCCTATGTACAATACCTTGCCAAGTTTTAATTTTTATGCTATAATTTTAATGATGTGTTTTAAATAACAATCAACTATGTTAATTCTAATTAACAAGTTAACATAATAAATATTTTTGACTAATATATTATGTCAAAAGTTTGTTTAGTATTCTCGTTAAATAGACTGTGTTAATTCAAATGGATTAACCTCTCTTAATTTATGTCTGTTATGGTAAAATGACATGTACTATTAAATCTAGTGTTTCAGTAAATATTGTATATCACTGATTTATATACGATGATGGAATATTAAAAGTTTGCTAATGTGATTTTGATGCTGAATAGCATATAATATATAATTTTGACTACAACTTATCATAAGTACCAGTTTTACTTAGTTTAGTATAGTTAGAGCACACTTTACGCTAGCTAATGCGGAAATTACGCCATAGGACACAAATTCCTACACTTGCATGCCGAAAGCATTCAAGCGAGATTTGTGGTTGAATATGGAAAAGCTACAGATCTATGAATTTAGGTTTGTTTGATAAACAAGGAATAAAGTATGAAAATTTACAAAGCGAAAGGGAATGCTGATTTTGAAATATGTGATTCTGAATCATTCAGCCCTGAACTTGTAAAACTCAAAATTGATTTGATTTATCCAACGGACTCAGACATAAGTGTTTATAAGGGTAGAATGAATACTAAATACCCTATCGTACCGTGCAGGATGGCAACTGCTTCTGTTAGTGATGATCGACCCGAGTATAAACTTAAACGCGGTATTAAAGTGATAATTAACCCTTATGATCTATCTTATGTAAAAAATGACGGGTTAAATTATGTACCTGTTTATGGTACTGACCGCGATGGCTTTCTTCGAGATTTCGTAGCAATGCCTAATGAAAATATCATACCCTTCCCAGATCATGTTAAAGATACTGAAGCAGTTTTTACAGAGACCATAGCAGTTGCAATTGCTGCTATTAAGAAATTCAATATAAATAAGGGTGATTATGTTGCAATAATAGGTGGGTCAATTTTATCTAATCTGATGGCCCAACTTGTTAAGTATTATCAAGGTGTTCCAATTTATGTGTCTAACAACTTAACACATTTAGAAATTGCGCAAAAATGCGGAATTTATTACACTATTAATGAAACTGTTGAAGATGTTTATCAACGAGTTATGGATATAACGGGAGGTCGTATGGCAGAACATACGATACTCCATGCTCAAGATGATGTGTCACCTCATTTCTTGTTCAGTTTAGCATGTAGGTGTGGTGATTGCTTAATAGTTAATGTTAACTCATCATCAATAATGCTATCGACTAATATTGGATTGATTTCAAAAAAACAATTAACAGTTAAAGGCGTATCCTGTGGTGTAAATGCAATTGTAAGTGCAGTTAATCTCTTAGCACAACGCACATTAGATCTGACTCATTTTATAGATAAAACAGTCAGTTTTGATAATGCTCATGAATTATTTAATGAGCTCGTATACGACCCAAAACGTTATATAGCTACAATTATCAAAAATTAATTCTTTGAAGTTAGTTCTCCCCTAAAATCTACCCAGTAAATTCTGAGCAGATTCTAGGTTTTCGTTCTTATCAAATAATCCTACAGATTTGTTTTAAGCCCTCTATACAGTATAACTTTTTCTCCGTCACGCACAGTCGTTTTTAGTTCTGGATTTTGAATTAATAATTTTTCTGGATCTGTTTTCAGTGCTTTTGCTACATCCCATAACGTTTCATCCTTCTTTGTTACATAAATACTAATTGCGGATTCATTATTAATAATTACTCCATTTTCTTTTATTGATTTAATATACTTTATATGATCTGTTTTTACCCCCAATATTACAATGTCTAATTCTAAATTTATCTCTATTTCATCATTGTGTTTGCCTCTCACATTTGTGTCTGTAATAAGCATTCTCCCTATAATTGGGTTTATGAACTTGTCAAGCTCCTTATCAAGGGTTATATGATATGGGATTTCTGCTAACTCTGTTGAAATCTCATCATTCTTGTTCAAATATATTACATTTAATGTGACAATTCCATCAATTGATAGTCCGTCTGTATTTGAAATTTCGATTATGCTAATATAAGGTGCTGTTGTAGCTAATATTGATCTAATTCTAACATCATCATCATTTAGATGGATAACACCCTTAATTTTCTCGTTTTTCACATTTATACAGTTGTTTTTTTGTATCTCATAATCATCAAATTTCAAATTTAATTCCTGTATCAGGCTGTATGCATCTACTGGGAAATTAACATCTTTACTTATAATACCAAATCCTTTAATTTTGCCAGTCAAAGATATTTTAATTGTTGTTGATTCTTTTTCAATCGATTCGCAGTCTACAATAATTTCACAATCAACAACTTCACCCATACATGAAATTTCGATAGGCGCGTCTAGTGGTATTAAGCACTCCTCATTAAACTTGATAGGGAAATGCCGAGTGCAGATATTACCATCAGAGAGATATATGACGTTTATTAAACATTCACCCTCTACTGTGCAAATCTCGGTTCGGTATTGGACTTTATTAATAATAATTCTGCTATCGTCAAGAAGTATCTTGCTAAGTCCCTCCTTTATAACAAATTCACCAGTTACTTTAAAATTATTATCTTTAATTTGTACTATTTCCTCTACTGAACTAGTCATGGTCTTAACTAATATGTCACTATCAATATCTGGCAAAATTATCTCAGATTCGATAACTTTAAACCCTTTGATCTCTATCTCAGCTCTAATTTTTAAGTTAATAGTGCCCGTATACTCAATGTTCAAAATGGAAATATCAAAATCTATCAACTTGTTTAGAGCCAATTCTGGAATTTTCATATTAAAAGTCCGTTCGAATTGATCTTCCTTAGAATCGATATGCGCTGAATCCCTATATATCACATTATATTTAATGTTGTATGCGATTTTTGCTTCATTCTCGGATAAATCAACTGAATTTTTTCTAATGCTGGCATTTACAATTATGATTTCGTTGATGCTTGGCAAGTAAATTTCTTGGTCTATATAAAAACGTTGTGGACTCACTAATCCTAGTCGATCACTTTTAACTAGCATATATCCTCCTATTAGGTCGTGCTTTATTATATGTGATTACCAGAAATTTATGATATCAACTTAATTGCTTTAAGTAAAATGTGTTAAAATTTAGCTAGTTTAAAGTTTTACTTTACTTTGTTGGTTTTTATAAATTACTTGAACTTTTTTGATTATCAAAGATTATTACTATTTACTAGAAAAAATGAGTATTTTTGGCTAAAAGGCAAAAAAACTAATCGTATGTGTTTTACATAAATAATTATTCCTACACAATACTTAAAAGATCTAATCATTATTAAATTTTAATTTAAAGGTGTTGATTCTTAAATGTTAAATTTAGATCTTAACGTCATTCCCAAAAACATCCATGTTTTTTCTTATAAATTTAGCTATATAATTGTAAACTTCTTCCTCTACTCCCAAATATCTATTATCTAGTTTCTTAAAAGCTTCACAGCAAGCTTGGTTTTTGATATCCCTATTGAAATCTATCCCCTTTTTCTTTCTCTTCTTGAATTTTCTTTTGTATTTTTTATACAACTTAAATGCATCTTTTAAGATATCTGTATACTGAGGCAAACCAACATCAATATATGCCTGGATAAAATCAACTTTTCTGACAGGCGTACTACTCACGAAAAATTGTATGAATCCACCGTTTACCACGTCATTATGTAGAGAAGAAACTCTAATTACTGTTCTGTACGCAAAATGGGCATGTCTTAACCCCTTAGGGTTAAATAATTCTTTATATTGCTCAAGCCAATATATTGCGATTTCAGTCAACCCATCATCTAAAATTTCCCTGAAATCCTTATTATCAAGAACACTGGCCTTTTTTATATTTCTGTCGATTTCTTCAAGAAAATCGTAACCTGTCATAATAATTCACCTGTCTTGTTTATCTTAAATGATCCTAAAATTCCGCAAATAATTTAAATCGTAGATTTATTATATTCTATATTAAAGACATTTTCAACTATTTTTTAATATAATTGAAAATTATTCTAATATTGCTTTGATCCTTCTAACTCCATTAGAACTTGATTGTTCTTTAATAATTCTAAATTTGCCTAAGTCTCTTGTGTTTGATGCATGTGGGCCTCCACATATTTCTTTTGAATAATTTTCGATTGTATATACTTTTACAATATCTTGATATTTACTCTCAAATACACCAGTAGCTCCTGCCTTTTTTGCGTCCTCTAATGACATTTCCTCACACGTAATATCAACAGAAGCAGCTATACCTTGATTTACCATGTTTTCAATTGTGTTCAATTCCTCTATAGTTAACGGCCTTGGAAAATTAAAGTCAAATCTTAATCGCTCTGCCGTGATATTACTACCTTTTTGTGAAATGTCAGGACTCAACAACTTCTTGAGTGATGCTAAGAGTAAATGTGTGGCTGTATGTAAATGTGCAGTTTTTAAGCCTGTATCCGCTAGACCACCTTTAAACTTTTGTTCAGCACCTGCTTGCGACTTAATTTGATGTTCTTTTGCTGAGATTTCATATCCCTCCATGTCAATCGTAACATTATTATCGTTTGCTAACTCCTGTGTCATCTCAATTGGAAAACCAAATGTCTCGTACAGTCTAAATGCAGCTTTACCGCTAATTCTGGAATTTTGTATGTACTTCAATAGCTTTTCGAATTCTTTAAGTCCTTGTTGCAGTGTAGATTCAAACCGCTTGACTTCCTTTTCTAATTCATCAATAACAGTTTCTTCATTTTCATGAAGCTCAGTATATACATCTTTATATACGTTTATATAAATTTTAGCTATATCTGATAAAATTGTCGATGATATCTCAAGTTGTCTTGCAAATCTTAAAGCGCGTCTTATAAGACGTCTTAAAATATAACCCTGATCAGTATTTGATGGTGTTATTCCTTTCTCGTCACCTAACATAAAAACTGCGGTTCTAATATGATCAGCTATAACACGCATCCCACGTATGGTTTTATCATTATATTCTAATTTGCAACTCTCTTTTAATAAATTAAAGACGTCAGTGAATATATCAATTTCATAAACGCTCTTAAAACCGTTTAGCATTGCTACAGTACGTTCAAGACCCATTCCAGTATCCACATTTTTTTGATCTAACGGCTTATAAATACCATTTGAATCTTTGTTGTATTCCATGAAAACATTGTTCCAAATTTCAACATAGCGACCACAATCACAATCTGGTCCGCATTTCTCTTTACAACCTTTGTCTTGAATTATTACAAATATCTCAGTGTCTGGGCCACATGGTCCTGTAATGCCTGCAGGCCCCCACCAGTTATTTTTTTTGGGTAAATAAAAAATTCTATCTTTGTCAATCCCAAGATCTGCCCACACTTTTGCACTAGTTTCATCGCGTGGAGCATCCGCGTCGCCTTCAAAAACTGAGACGGCAAGGCACTTGGGATCAATATTTAGAACCTTTGTCAGGAATTCATAACTCCAGGTGATGCTTTCTTTTTTAAAATAATCACCAAGGGACCAATTGCCTAGCATTTCAAAAAAAGTACAATGAGTGGCATCGCCTACGTTATCTATGTCTACAGTCCTAACACATTTCTGAACATTTGCAAGTCTAACTCCCCCTGGATGTTTTGCACCTAATAAATATGGAACGAGCGGATGCATCCCCGCTGTCGTGAATAAAACAGTAGGATCATTGTCTGGAATTAATGAGGATGATGGTATAATGGTATGATTTCTCTCTCTAAAAAAATCCAGATATTTTTGCCTTAATATGTTTGATGTTATCATCTATGTACTCCTAACATTTCCTTTATCAAATCTTGGCCTGTAGATAAATAAACTCCGTTTTTTGCATCGGACTCCGAGTGATTTAACCTGGATTTTGCGGGATTAATACTGTTATAAATAGTATATGGCACTGCTTCTCTACTGTGCGTCCTAGTCTCAATTGGTGTTGCATGATCGGATAAAATAGCAATGGTGTAAGGACAATTTGTACTATCAAGATAGTCTATTGTCAATTTAACCGCTCTATTAACCATTTCGATAGCCTTGATTTTCCCAATTGGATCCCCTTGATGCCCACATTCGTCAGGAGCTTCGATATGCAAATATACATAATCATCTCCATTCTCAAATGCAGTGATAAGGGCTTTTACCTTATTGTCTAAATTAGTATTAAGAGTACCAGTGGCTCCAGCTATCTCAGGTGCATTCATTTTTGCACCTATCGCTATCCCCTTTAATAAATCAACAGCGGAAATAATTGTACCTTTCAACCCATACAATTCTCTAAAACTTGTTAAGTTTGGTTTTAATCCAGCCCCCCATAACCAAATATGCGTAGCGGGTTTTTTCCCATCAGCTATTCGCTTTAAATTAATGGGATGATTTTTGAGAATCTTTTCAGAATTCTGTATCATCTCTTTAAATTTATAAGCCATACTACCTTTTGGTAAGTACTCTTTTATGTTTTTATTTGTTATATCATGCGGTGGAGTAAGAATTATTTTACTAACGTCCACTGTTTCTTTTAGAATAAGACAATGTCTATAGGAAACTCCAGAGTAGAATTTAAAAATGTCACTACCCAATTCGTTGTTTACTGCCTCTATTAATTCTTTAGCCTCATTAGAAGTGATTTCGCCTGCACTATAATCTATCATTACAGAATCTTTAATAGTCACCAGGTTACACCTGATCGCGACATCACTAGGCTCCATATTAATGCCCATACTTAAGGCTTCTAAGGGGCTCCTGCCCGAATAATACTTCCCTGGGGCATATCCTAATACAGATAAGTTTGCAACATCACTTCCAGGTTTAAATTCATCTGGTACGGTTTTAATTAAGCCTGTTTGTCCCTCTCTACTTAGTCTGTTTATGTCTGGAATATTAGCCGATTCCAGCGGCGTTTTATTATTAAGTATTTGCAATGGCCTGTCAGCCATCCCGTCACCTAAAATTACTACATACTTCATAAGTAATATCCTATTGTTTAAAACCTCTGACACATTGAAAATCTATTACATGTTTTTAAAGTCTACTCAGAACAAAGTTAGAATATATTGCTTATTATAAATTCAAAACCTGAATCTATGTAGATTCAAATTTAGTTAATACCTTTATCATAAATCAGATTTGTATATTATAATTTCAAATCTAATAGTCCTTGTCTATTAGAAGAGTTCAATTTAAAAACATATGACTATTTCTAATATTCATTTTATCATACTTGCCTAGTTTAATCAACTTTTTTAGTGTCAACATTGAAATTGTTATCAAGTTAGTTTAGTGATTTTTGATGCTTAAAGCAACATTCGACTAATATATATAAATTTGCAGCTAGAAAAAA
>JAIRMA010000107.1 GCA_031259085.1 Christensenellaceae bacterium | reverse complement strand
AATGCATTAAATCAGCGCATAAAAAAGGTGATGAAAATTTCTATATAGTGTCTGCTTGGTGTAGCGAAAACAAATTGGTTTTAAATCAAACACGAACCCCGAAAAAGTCAAATGAAATAACAGCCATACCAATACTATTAAAAAGTTTAGAATTAAAAGAAGCTATAATTACTGTTGATGCCGTGGGTACACAGAAAAATATAGCAAGTCAAATAACCAGCAGTGATAACAAATATGTGCTAGCAGTTAAGCGCAATCAAAAGAAATTATATAGCAAATTAATCAATAAATTTGATGTATTTATTAAAAATATTGAATTATATAATGCACAGAATGTTATTGTTACAGAAGAGTGTGGACATGGTAGAATTGAGAAAAGAAGCTACTATTATATAGATGATATTAAAGATTTGGATTTAAATAATGAATGGTCTGGAATAACTAGCATTGGAGCATTTGTTAAGTAAAGTGCAACGTATTCATGGCGGTGAGTCTAACGAAACAAGATACTTTATTACATCGGTAGATGACTGCGAAACATTCAAGAATGCAGTGCGTAATCTGGGGCATTGAAAACAATTTACATTGGACTTTGGATGTTATATTTGAAGAAGACAAAGGCAGGTCGCGCAAGGGATTCCTTGCAGAGATGCATGCATTTTTAAGGAAATGTGCATACAATATTTTAACACATTGGAGACAATCCAATAAGGAAAAAAGATCGAAATGTTCACTAAGAATGATGATGAATAACGGTCATGCTGACATAAACGTTTTAGGAATGGTATTTAAACAGTATCTTTGCTAGATTTGAACTTTATTAATTATATTTTACTAAATATATAAAAAAAACGAAAAACTACGTAGTGTACGTTAAAGAGGGGAGAGGTGTGTCAAAAAAACAGGTTAAATCGAAAAAAACAGGATGTTTTCTTATGATTTACAGAAAAAGGCCGCTGCTATTTAAGGAAAATGTATTATTTTAAGTATCTAGAGCAATTATTGAAAGAATTAGAGGCTGTGAGGCATAAAAAAAATAAATATTGACATTTTTCTAATGTTAATTTTAACATTTAGGCTTTCATGCATTTGCCCTGCCTTATGATTCGATAATGACTTTTTTAAATCATGGATGAATACTTTAAAAACAAATGAAGATAAAGTTCTTTATGATTTAGCCACAGTATTTTTTATGGTGACAGTATAGAATTAGCATCTTGGGGATATAGTAAGGATGATAAAAATCTTAAACAGGTTAATTATGCTTTATTATGTTTTAGAAAAATCATATCTATACTTGTATGTTTAAGTTTAAAAATTTATATAGAAGTTTTCATGCGTTCGCTCTGGTCTTGCATCCTGTTAGACGAGGCACAAAGTCTATAACGGCTTCCGCGCGGGGAATATAGCCAAGATGATTTTTCTGCGCCACAAAATGAATCAGATTCCTGCCTTGGTGATAGTCGGCATTGCCACGATGTTTTCTCCGTAGCGTTCGGTAACGCGAAACAAATTGCGTCTCGCACCTCAAGTAACTTGATTAGAATATTTGCGGGTTGTTTCTAAATGTATCCTCCTATTACGTTTACAAATTCTGCAAGCGGCTTGCTACTTATTGACACGGTGTTCGGCGTAGGGTCAAAAGAAATCTCCTCTCTAGTCACAAGGTTTTCTATCCATATGATATCGGTTAGCGGAATTTCACTTTCGGACATATTCCATGTCTTGTAAGTTTTCCCGGCGTGTGCGGTTGCTATCATTGCGGTTTTGAGTTCCTGGCTAATTCCCTTTTTGTCGCTCCACACGTCTCAAAGCTAAAATTCGGGCTTATGGCGTATCATTATGCGGACGTGTTAGTTTTATCGATTTTCAAGGGAACATACGCGTCAAATTTCTATTCATGGTTCAGCGAAACGGAAGAGGTCGTAAGCCAAACAACGTCGCAGTTCTTCTCGGCAATATTAAGATTGCTTTCGGTAAGTGTATTCTCTTTCAACCCTTCCCCACAACCGCAATATGTCCGCCATTTGACGCGGCGCGGCAAGGTGGGACAAGACCTCCGACTCAGATTGTGTATATGTGCTGTCTCTCTTCATATAAATTACCTTCACAACTTATCCTTTTATTCCATCGTACAATTTTCTTAACGCAATCACATCTGTTTTGTTTAAAGGAGTTAACGGAATTTTATCAATGTAAATATACTTCGTTGGTACAGCTTTCGGCTCAAGATGTTTTTTGCACTCTCGCTGCACATTACTCTTTACTTCTTCATCATCGGTATTTGTTTCATAATATAAAACAACTGTATGCCCTGTTTTTTCGTGAGGTACACCTATAGCGCATGCTTTTTTAATCCCACCAATGCTCATTGCAACTTGCTCAATCTCGTTTGGAAATACTGCAAATCCTGAAACCTTTATTACCCTTTTAATTCGCGACTTAAAAGTTACATATCCGTCATTGTCAATTTCTACTATGTCGCCAGATTTCAAATATCGTTCACCATTATTATCTGCAAACACACATTCTGCATTTGCGTTAGGGTTTGCAAAATACCCGTTAAATAATGAATCTCCGCCTATATATAATTCCCCTATTCCTTGGGTCTTAAGCACTTTCTTTTCTTCGTCATAAATCCTATATTTAGAACAAGGTTGCGGTTTGCCGCAAGTTGTTCGCCGATTAGTTGAGAGCGTGTTCACACATGTAGCCGAACAAGTTTCACTCGGGCCATACCCTTCTAACAATCGGCACGGACTTCCATGTTTAATCATAAGTTCGTTAAATGAATCAAGAAGATTTAAAGAAACCATATCTCCCCCAACAAAAGAAGCATTTATTTTTTTGAGAGCATCCCCTCTGAATTTAGGATGTGCAAGCAAAGCAGCGAACACGCTTGGTACTCCTACAAGGTAGTTAAGTTTACCACGTCGGATATAGTTGATTATAATATTACGATTAAATTTTGGAATGAGCACATTACAACCCCCAAAACAATTCATTGCATGCATACACATCGAAAAACCAAAAGGGTGAAATAGTGGCAAAAAGGATGACATGTACTCTCCGACCACACTATTAGTTTCGAGTATCTGCAATCCGAGGCTACAAAGAGAATTAATAGCATAGTCGGAGATTTCTATCGTGTTACTGATGCGTTTGTACCAGAACCGTTAAATAAAAAACTTGTTGAACGTAAGTCCTTTGTTACAACTTCTACCTTCGTGAATTTATGACAGTGCCTCAGCTCTTTGTCAAAATCAACGATTGACGTTAAAAGTCTAACGTGACTCATTTTCTTGTAAATGAGATTTTTTAAGAAAAACTGCTCGCCTACAGGTGAGACAGCAAATAATTTTGCTGTGCTGGGGCTTATGCTTTCTAAATAATCATTTGCAGCCATATCCATAACAAAAACAAACTTGCTTCCTGTTTTCGTAATATTGTTTTTTATTTGTTCTTTTGTACTTAAAGCATGCAGTAAGTGAACAATTGACCCAATCTTGTTAGCTCCATAAATGATATATTCTGTTTGTGGGATGTTCGGCAAAACAAGCGTAATAATGTCGCCTTGTTTTATTCCATACTGTTTTAATAAATATGCTGCCCTTTCTATTCTATCCAAAACATAGCCTTAATTAAACGACTTGTTCATAGATATAATACAGGCGGCTTTCTCGTTGTCTTTTGTACCTTGTAAAAAAGCTTGATACAAACTCAGTTTTTTGTAGTCAATTTTACTCATATTGTTGGAACTCCGTGGTATTTATCGTATATAATGAAACTATCACCCAAATACGAATAACCGTCGATAATGATTTTATTATCAACCACATCAATGATTTGAACTTCAATTTGTTCGGTAATTAGTTTATCGTTATCAATAGATTTAACCCTATCTAACACCACGTGATAATCAGTTGTAATATTTTTTATTATACGTGGTTCAATATATATTGCGCCTTGGTATTCGCTTTCCTTTATCTTTGCGCGAATCATCATACCAGAATATGTATATTCATCAATAGATAGCAATTGATATGTTAAGATGTAATTACAAGAAATAACATCATAATTCAACGCTGAGAAAATAAAATCTAAATAACTATTATTATTTTGAATTGTCATTGCAAGATTGCCCGAAATTATATCTTGCAAGATTCTATGGTACGCATCACTAAGTTCAAATCTTGCTAAATAATTGCTTGCTAAATCAATAGAAATCGTTGTATTTGCTCCATTATTAACTATATTCACGACTCGCCCTTTACTGAAATTTGTTTGGTCGTTGTTGTCGGAAATATCCGTGGCACTATTTATTATTGACCCCACTATGCAATTTAGTGGCTCGTCATTACCTAACATTATGCTTTGAACCACATTATTCGCTCTTGTCGTTTGTCCATCAAGACGTAGAAATTTTGTTAAATTCATTTGTTTAATAGTATCGGTATTTACTTTAATTGGTTGTTCTTCAAATACATAACTGGCATCGTTTGTTAGGTTGTTATCTTGCTTGCTTAAAAGCACAAAACTAAAAGCAAATAAAACGCCAGCCAAAAGCATTATGCATGAGGCTTGAATAAATATTAATTTCATTCTCTTTTTTATATTTTGCTTCATATTTTAAGACACCTTTAAGCAATTAACTATTTTGCTTTTTGCAAACGCAGTTATCGGGATAATTGATAGAACGCATACCGTCAGTGAGATAACTGCTATCGGAAATAAAAATATATCCAAATTGAGCGGAAATATGGTTATATAAAGTCTTGCGCTAACGCTCTTGCTTATTACTGCCATAATCATTGTACTTATCGGAAGAGCGTAGCATATCGCGATAAAAATACAAGCAATTATCTCGCTTAAAAACATTACAAGTATATCGTAAGTTGTTGCTCCAAAAGATTTTCGCACTGCAATTTCACTCGCTCTTTCTTTAATAGAAAAAAATATAATTATTACCGAAGTCAGACACAAAATCACGGTAATAATATTAAGGGAAATATCGGCTATTTCACTACTGTTTGGAGCACTATAATTTCTCTCCAATATTTGTTCTTCGACATTTGTGATCATTGTATTTTCAAAACGTGAATTTGCAAGTGAAGTTCTCATTTTCTCAATGGTTGAAATATTTATAGACCCATCAAAAAACAATAAAATATCCGAAACTTTTTCTGCGTATTTGCCGCTCAAAACTATTGGAAGCGTATAGTTGTTGCTTAAAAACAAACCACTATTACGTGTCAAAATATTCACTGTGCGTTTAATATCTGGTGTGTCTTCAAGAACACCAACAACCTCATAAACAGCAGTGTTGTAATCCTTATCATAAAGTTTAATTTTTTCACCCAATAAATCTGAAGTTTCGCCAAAAACATATTTTCCGATTGTTTTATGAATTAGAATTGAGTTCTTTCCAAGAGTGACATCATTTTCGTCTATAAGTCGACCGCCAATTAAACGCGTCTTTTCCGTTGCGCCATATTGGTCAACGGACGGCAACAACATTTTTTTTTGTAACTTTCCTACTTCAACTGCTGCGAAAGTATAATAATGCTGTCCGATTAAAGCTACACCTATATCATATTTGTTGAAAAAATTATACTTACAACCACTAAAATATGTTCCGATTGTATCCACATTTTTATAATTAATTTGCGAGTCACCCACGTCAAGCGTAACAGTGTTTTTATCTGTATTTGAGAACTGAATTAAATTTGCTTCATCAACGGAATAAGAAACAAATCCGTTAATTGTTAGACATATTAATGCAATCGCAATACTGAAGACAATCAAAAAAGCACGAGTGAAATTTATGTTCAATCGTGAAAACGCAGAAGATTTAATTAGGTTGAGTTGATTCACTGTCTATCTCCTAGTTTGCCTTCAACAATTTGAAGTTTCCGCGCAGTGAAGTCCGCAACAACAGGGTCATGTGTTACCATAACTATCGCAACTCCCATTGAGTGGTTAAGCCCTTTTAACAATGAGAGAACCGTATTCCGAGAAACCGCGTCAAGATTACCTGTTGGTTCGTCAGCAAAAATAACTTGCGGGTTGTTTACTAAGGCTCTTGCAATAGCAACTCTTTGTTTTTCACCTCCGGAAAGATTGTCCACTCTTTCATTTTCTATATGCTTCATATCAAGCCTTTCTATTAGCTCTTTTGTTCGTTTTAGTCCCTCCTGTTGATGTTTTTCATCAGAATATTGAAGCGGTAACGCAATGTTCTGGGCAGTCGTCAAACCAGATAATAAATTATAGCTTTGAAAGATGAAGCCAAAAGTATTATTACGGATGCGACAAATATCAAATTCTCTGGTTGGAATGACGCTTCCATTAATATAATAAAGACCAGCATCTTGTTTCTCAAAAAGTGCTAATATGTTTAAGAGCGTGCTTTTGCCAGCACCTGACACCCCCATGATTGACACAAAATCTGCAGAATAAATACCCAAGTCAATTTTGTCTAATATGGTCCTCCCCTTATATGATTTTACTATCTGAGTGAGTTTAAGTAGCGGATTTGGCATACAGTTTCCCTCCGCTTAAATCAAAGTTTTCATAATCACACGTTACGTTTGTTATCTCCAAGTATCCGAAATATGATATTCCAAATTCAATATTGATATTATAAATTTGTTTATCTTTTACACAAATATAAGCGAACGTTTTGTTTATGACTTGATATGAATTGTCGTTAATATTTATAATACTTGAACTTACGGCATATGCGGTTTTGATTGCGTAACCACACGGCACGAATTCAACATATGTAGCATTAGAAAATATAAGGTCAGAATTATCAATCAAAAGAGTTACTTCAACGCAATCTTCAATAACCTCATAATAGTTAATGCTAACAATTTTGGCAGTGGATACCTTTACCCCATTCTTTAATATGTTAAATTCATCACCGATACGGTATACAGTGTAATCGTAGATATTGTAGCTAAATTTAGCGAATATGTCAGTTATAACTTTGACAGTAATGGCGCTATTTGTGACTGTGACAACGATTCCTATGCAGTCGCTGAGAACTGCAACCTGGTCTAAGGTGCCCAGAACCGTGCCGATTGCTACCTTATCTCCAACTTGAACTGTTTGATCGTCAACAAAAAAATTTTTGAACGATAAATCCGCGTCAAAGTATGTAAAAGCATACTTTAAGTCATCAAGAACGGGAAAGCTATGTTCTTGGAATTCAACAAGCTGATAGCCCTCCAGCGATATATCGTTATCGTGCTTATCCCCCGTATCACTAGTTGTGGGATAATAATCACCATTATTTTCAAGCGTAATGCTTGTTTTAACAGCAACAATAATCCCCACCATTCCGATAAGGAGAATTGCGATAATTACAAGTTGAAAAACTGACTTTCTCATTCTATAATCCCCCATTAATAATTGCCGTAAGCACAATGAATAATATAGGGTAAAAAACTATGTTTGCTACATAAATTATCATCGAGTGTTTGCTAAACCACAAAACTGGCTTAAAGACTATCCACTTGTTGAGTGGTTGTAATTTGCTTGTTTTGTTTTTATAAACCGTTCTTCCAAGAACGAATCCAAGCGAATAAAAGAACAGCGATGGCATAAGCAACCACTCATCTAAATGTCCCATATTCCAATCTTGCGATAAGTCAAACCACCGTAACGGATTGAGTTCAAAATTAAACTCTAATATTTGACAACAAATTGCCAAAGCAAGCAGGGTAGCAGTGAGCACAATATGAAACCACAACGGCAATTTTCTTATTAGCTGAAATAGCAGTATATAAAACGCATACCCTAAAAATATGCCAAAATTAAGAATAACTGGATTATCAAAAAAATTTTGACATACTGCGGCAATAATATAAACTAAAGCAAAAAAAACAGCTATAATTGCAGACCGTTTATAATTGTTGTGCGAAAAAGTAAATGAGACACCAGCCATCAGAAAGTACAAACACCAAGCAATCGACATTGTTGTCAGGTTGTATGGGTAACGATATAGAATATCATTAGTTAGTTTGCCGAAATTGCGAAACCTATCCGATATTTTTTCGGGATTCCAAATTCCGCAATATAAATATCTGTAGAAAAACCAACACAAATGTTGGAGACACATCAAAAATATAAGTATGCCACGTATAAAATCTAACTCAAATATGCGTCGGACTTGAGGTCTTTTAGCTGTATTGTCCATGTCATTCCTTTGTTATCCTACTCAATAATGTGTCATAATTATAAAGTTGAACCGTCGCTAAATTAACATCATACATCTCAGTCCCGCCATTCAACGTATATTGCATAATCAAAGCATCTGAAACAATTTGATTAGCGCTACCAACAATAGTAACTTTAAACTCAACAAAATTACCGCTCCAATAGCATTTTCTGCTAGTTAAGTCATAATTAACATTATCAAGATTTAGTGGCACACTTGTTTCTTCAATAGGTATTCCTTCATCATTGTCGACAATAATTGCAAATGCTTCTAATTGCAATGCTAAATTAGCAAAACGGAATCCGACAATCGTAGCATAATTATCATCTTCCCAGTCGCGACCTCCCCATCCTTGGATATTCCAATTTAGCGCAAGATTAAAACATGGATTGTTATCAATATGTTCAATTACTCTTTCCGAAAGCGTAAAGTATTGCGTATTGTTTAGTATGGGACATTCGTCAATAAATTTTGCGTCATCTGCTTTCTCAAAAATATTTACAACTACGGGCACACTTATTGTTGAATCTAATATTTCAAATGTGATTTGAGTAACTTTACGAATAGCATCTTTCGAAATCCAATTTGTTTTTGGGCTTACTTCGAAATTAAACACACAAACAAAGTTCCTGTGTGTGGCATCAACTATACCAGTGTCTGCGGTAAAACAAATATACTGTAAACCTGCGATCAACAAGTCATCTATGTTTTCGCCAACAATATTGGAGACATACAGTTTATCGTTACTTTTTGCCGTATTAGTATTGAACATAGATAAATCGGTATCAACTATAACAGGAATACTGAAAGTGGCATTGCTCGTTTTATTTACATAAACGTTCATGTTGCTCGACTGAGGTTGTTTAATGATTGAAACAATTGGATTGTAATCGTCCCCGTTGACATTAGGCTTCTTCGTAGAAACGCAAGAACTACTGAGTATTGCAAACAATGCAATATTCAGTGTAGCAAGAGCGTAACGAATAATTTTGCGCATTTTAACCATACTCTAATTTAGCCTCCTACAGTTTGATATGTGACTCCGCCTTGAATGTTAAAAGTTTCAAAGTACTCACTTTGATTATAGTCAATAATGGCAGAACATGTTCCGCATGACGTAAGATTACCATTTTTATCCTTGTTTACTACTCTTGTCACCTTTCGAACGAGCAAATAATACTCTTGGACATAAGCTTTGCCTTCTCTTTGAGTAATATCCACTTGCGGTAGATGTCGATGCTGCAACGCCACCACCGACATTAAAATAACCACCACGCATTGTGGATGTGCTTGAAGAATTACCAGCGGATAACGTAAACGAAGATCCTCTCACTAAATTCGAAGAGCTTATGCGCTCTTCTGCTAAGTTAAACGTCTGTTCGATTGTTGATTATGTGCGAATGATTTGCCACCTTTCTTGGGCGCCATTAAACGTTTCAGTTTTAATGTCATCAATCTTTAGGTAATTACTCGGCGTGTTTTTTTGCTATATACGCATTCATCACGACATCGGAATCATCAACTGCCGCATACACGGGTGAGTTTCCCGATGACCCGAAAGTCACCACTGCCACGTTAACAAGCAAAAGGCATAACACTAATATTGCCGTTAGACTTTTCTAGAATACGATTCTTTTTGTCATGGTTTATACCGTCTAATTCATTATACATCTATATCATCCTATATAACTAGACGATTATACATAATTATATTACATTTTGTCAAGCTTTATCATAGTAAGTGAGTTAATTATCATAGTAAGTGCAGTTCCTTAAGAAAATCCTGCACTAAACTTGTGACGCTCAAAAAACTGCATTTAATATGAGAGTTATATAATTCGTAAGGCATAATATTGTCTAAAGGTAAAATTTATAGGTCTAAAGACTTTAATGATTCAGCTTATTACGGAGCTTAGACTGAATCTGAACACATCACACAATATCCAACGGATGATGCCAAAACATCAACAATTCCAGTGGATAATAAATGTAAGCATCTGACTCTTGATCAAAGGATTATCATCCAATCCAAATTGGATGAAGGTGAATCGTGCGTTTTAATTGCTGAGGCAATCGAAAAAAATCCTACCACTGTAAAGAGAGAAGTGGATCGTGGCAAAGTAGAGATAAAACTGCTGTTATATCATAATATTATGATTCTACGAGCCAAATATCTAAACGCCATAATTCCATTTATTGATACAAAACTCATTAAATTTCTCATTGGCGTGCGCCAAAGTGGTAAAAGAGTTCTCTTAAACCAAATCAAAGATTATATCATTAATAAAGGTATCTTTTTGGAACATACTGTTTATATAAACTTCGAGTTCTTTATCAATCGCAAATATAAGGCCGCCGAGCCTTTATGCGAGTGTATTTCGTAAAAGAGGCAGGAGATAAATGAAAATAAATTATATTTGTTTTTCGACAAAATACAGGATGTCGAATTATGGTATAGCGCTTTAAACTCTTTTGCTGTCGATTTCAATTGCGATATTTATATTTCTGGCTTTAACTCTAAAATGCTGTCTGGCGAACTTGCCGCCTATATTGCGGAAGGTAGTCCATTTCTACATTTACCCGTTTATTTTCGCAGAAACAAAGAAATATGCCGCGCAGTTAGGAAAAACTTCATCTGTGAAACGTTGGACAATCCTACAGCTTTAAGTCACTTTGCTATAAATTATAACCTGCTTGATTTGTGCATAACAAAATGTTATAATCATACACAGTTATGATGAAGAATTAGCGTGAATATGTTTTCAATGTAAAGTTAAAATCGTCAGTGTGATTTTTCAGTCACTAACTGTTTTCGAAAAATATTGATGTTTATTTTACAATGATCTAGTATAGGAGGATACATGCACTCCGAATTATCGTAGAAAAACTGTTCCCAAAGCTTTTTAAATAATATTAAGTTCTAACACATAGATAAAATGAATGAGCAAATTATTTAAAATGAATCGCTTAAAAAACAAAGATCCAAAAATAGGATCAATGCCCACAAGATCCTTGGTGACAAAATTTACGCCAAGGAATTAATTAAACACAAAAAACAGAAAATCCAGATATGGGTTTTATGAGCATAATGATAGCTATGTTTTGTGCGTGTATTCTTGTTGTGATGCAAATGAAATGAAAAGACAAATCTAAATATGAATGCTATACTGAATTTTGAATAAAATGTTTGAGTATAATATAAAACTGGGCAAGGAAATCAACGTAATTTTAAAATATCCAGTTTGCCTTGTAATTAGATTTTGTAATAAACCATACTGAGGCGTATTAGATGTGCATATAAAACAATGAGTTTTTTAATTTGCTAAAAGGAAAAAATGATTAAATCGATAGACTTATTTGCTGGGATTGGTGGGATTCGTTTAGGCTTTGATAAGGCCTTTGGCAAAAACATAACTACTGTTTTTGTGAGTGAATGGGATCTTCACGCGCAAAAAACATATAAAGCTAATTTTAACGATCATTTTGATATTGCTGGCGATATTACAAAAATAAATGAGAAGGAAGTTCCAGAATTTGATGTCTGTTTGGCTGGATTTCCTTGTCAGGCATTTAGTTTGGCTGGTCAGCGCAAAGGATTTGATGACGATTATAAAGGCATTTCCCGCGGAACATTATTTTTTGATATTTTGCGTATATGCTCATATCATAAACCCAAAGTAATATTTTGTGAAAACGTTAAAGGGTTATTGAATCATGACAGAGGTAAAACGCTTAAAATAATTATCGGGGCGCTTAGACAGTTAGGATATAGAGTCCATTATCAGGTTTTAAATAGCAAGGACTTCGGGGTCCCTCAAAATCGTGAGCGGATTTATATAGTTGCTTTTAGAAACGATATTGACAGTTCTAATTTTAAATTTCCATTACCTATAAACACAAAAACGTCAATTAGAGATATAATTGAAACAGACACAGTATCAGCAAAATATTATCTTAGCACGCGTTATTTGGACACACTAAGGAAGCATAGGACCAGGCATGAATCAAAAGGAAATGGTTTCGGTTATGAGATAAGAAGCTTAGATAGTATTGCTGGAGCCATTGTGTGCGGTGGCATGGGTAGAGAACGTAATTTGATTGTAGATGAGCGATTAACTGATTTTTTGCCTGTAACACACATTAAAGGAGAAATAAATAGGGAATACATTCGCAAGATGACACCACGCGAATGGGCTCGGCTTCAAGGTTTTCCTGATACTTACGAACTTCCTTTGGCTGATGTTCATTTGTATAAGCAATTGGGTAACAGTGTAAGCGTTCCAGTTGTGAGCACAATTGCAGAAAAAATTAAATGGGTATTAGATGATAACAGGTAATGTTGGTGAGTGGAGTGAGATATATGTTCTCTTAAAGTTATTAGCGGAAGGACGGATATATGCCGCCGATGATAATTTAAATCGCATTAACGGCATGTATTTCCCTATAATTAAAATTGTTCGTCAGGAAGTTAATTCAAAGAAATATGAATACTTATTGAACGAAAACTCAAATCTAGTTCATGTGTTTTTAAATAGTAATTAAATATGTGAAATTAACAATTCTGAATTTTTTTTCAGTCAAATTTGCTTTTGGCTGAAATGATGAATAAGAGCACAAGGACTTTTTCTGTATTAACTACAGAAGCCTTTATGAATAGTATCGGATGTTATATTCTCAAATCACCACCTCTTGACTGTGCCAATGGAAGATTAAGTAAAACAGACATTACTATGCAAATACATGATATTCAAACTGGCTATAAACCTACCTGCGGATTCAGTATTAAATCTGTTTTAGGTGGGGATCCAACATTACTCAATGCTGCTCAAGCAACAAATTTTGTTTTCGAGGTGCGAGGCTTGACCCAAAATGATATTACAAGAATTAATAAAATCAATACACGAACGAAAATTATTGATCGTTTGAAAGCAATTTTTGATAACACTTCAGATTTTCGTTTTACTTCATTAAATAATGATGTGTTTAAAAATAATCTTATGTACATAGATAGTCGATTCCCCGAGCTAATGTCTTATGTTATGTTATATATATACAGAGATAACTTAAAAACATGCAAGGAGGTTGTTATGAAATTAGAACATGACAATCCATTAAACATTCCAATGAATAATTATTATGAATACAAATTTAAAGAATTTTTATGCAACAGTGCCTTGGGAATGACCGCAACTAATAAATGGAATATTCGAGATGATGCTAACGGAGGATATATTATTGTTACCAAAGCAGGTGATGTTTTAGCTTTTCATTTTCAAAACAGAGACATTTTTAAAGATTATTTATTAGGTAATACGAGATTTGAAAGACCCTCAACAAAAAGATACAAATACGCAAAACTATATAACAGGAATGGGAAAACCTTTTTAAATTTAAATTTGCAAATTCGTTTTATTTGAGGTCTGTCATGAATATTTTAGATATAAATTTTGCAGTCACTTCCCAGCTTGTTTACATTAAAAACATAATCTAACAACTAAAATGTTTTATACGTAAATTTCAAAATATGACTTAATTTGCTTTATTACACGTTCCGTTCTCTCAAATATATGGGAATGAAATGAACTTGCCTCAGATGATGATAAATTAAAAAATCAACATCTCGTTAATCAATTAATTCGGCTCGTTGATCTCATCATAAACTGCTTTAATTGATCATTTTCTAAGATTATTTTTCTTCTAAATTCTGTGGATCTTTAAAATTCAACTTGGGTAGATTATTAACTATCTCCATTGTTTTAACACTAACTGCAATTACGGATAGCAATAAATTCAATACATAGTCTTTTACCCCCCCATTACATTCATTTGGATTGGTTGTCATCCCGCTTTTTTTGTCGGTTTTTAATTGATAGTGCTCTATTATATGTTCGATAGCACTTTTACCTTTTACAATGTATTCATATGCTAAATCAGGTATGTTTTCAATTCTAATGTGCGCATTATAGATTATCGTGTCTTTTCTCTTTTTATCTATAAATGACATTTTGTTTACATAGCTGTTTTTTAAATCTCCTAAAACTCTGACGCATTTTAGATGTTGAACACCTTCATAATTTATATGTAGATTAGCAAGCTTTTTACCCGCTTTAGAAAACTCTATAAAATCTATAATGGAATCCACTACAGGAATGCGTGGAAGTGATAATTTTAGATTATCTGAGAATTGTGTTTTGAAATCAATACTGTGTAAGATCCCATATACGTAATAAAAGATATCCTCTTTTGCAATTCTTTTATTATATTTAAATTCAACAAGTTTTGTGAAATAATCACTAATCCCATCATGCTTAATATTTTTATCTTTAGAAATATTTGACAACAAGTCATTTTTGTCCTGTTCATTATTCATATCATAATAGTAAAGAGGCAAACACCTTGTATTATCTAAATAATGCAGATCAGTTATGAATGGTGTAATCAGTGCAGATAGCTCGTTTTTTGTGTCTTTTGAGATGCAAATATACAAATTGTCAAAATCTTCATTTGGTGATAATGAATTAAAAAAAGCAAGTCTCTCAACAATTTCGCTTGAAAAATACAATAGCTTACTGCAGAACGGTCTATATGAAGCTTTTCTTATTAATTTGCTGTCGAATATAATCTTTTTGCTTTTGTTTTTTAGTCGTTTTAATCCTATTGTCCATGCTATCCTTCTAGGGTTGTCTCTTTGGGGCTTTTCTAACTCCTCATTATAATATTCTATCATATTACTAATTTTCTGTATTAGTGTGTCTTTTGAATATGAATATGCCCAAACATCTCGGTTTGTTGAAATACCTAATGTGCTTGTGGTAAATACACTTTTTGAAAATTTGTCATACGTGCTAGTCCTGTCATTAGCTATTGGAGTAAACTCGTCAAACAATTTATTTTCATTTATGAGCCAATTCCCAGGATTCACGAGTTTTAGTTTACAAATATGTTGAAATTTATCTGATAAAAAAGATTGTGAATTTTTAATTTTTTCTAGTTTTTCCCTCGTTTTGAGATAATCACCTATGTCAGAATAAAAAATCTCTGCCTGCCCTTTAAAGTTTTTTTTCTTTACTAATATTGTGATTGTGACAGCTGTTCTAGATCCATCGCCAAATACATTTCTTCCCTCTTTTTTTGATTTCTCACCTGTAGCTCTTTTGTCTCCTCTCAAATCATATATGTAAATTTTTGAAAACTCTTCTTCAAAACTTTTCCTTAAACCTCTATTACTACTAGACGTAAGCCAGCCACCATTGCTTACAAAGCCTATGACTCCATTGTTATTATCAATTCTATCTGTAGCATATCTAAATGCCCTTATATAACTATCATATAAAGACTTCGTATTACGTGAATCACTTGTATCTATATATTTTTTTTTGATATTTTTGTCTAAATCATCATATTTGACTTTCTTTAATTGAGGATCGTTTGCACCATTTATTGAGTATGGAGGATTGCCAATAATAACAGTAATTGGGGTTTTTGCATGTTGGCGTAGACGATCTCTATTTATACTATCTATCATTGTGTCACTTGTTGACTTGTTTAATTGAAATGTATCAGTAAAACATATGCCCTCAAATGGTGTGTAATCGACAGCGTTCATTATATCATGATAAGTGTTCTCTATGTTTATAGTTGCAATATAATATGCTAATAA
>JAIRMA010000084.1 GCA_031259085.1 Christensenellaceae bacterium | reverse complement strand
ACATTTGAGGGCGATGAGAACAATGAGGCTACCACACTAACGTACTACTTTGTCATAGAGGATAATTCAAATTCATATTTTTGGATTATTATGACTGGCTCAGTAGTTCTATTAGGTTTGATGGCAATTATAATCGCAATGAAACATAAAAAACGTAATAGATAATAGGACCATTATATTAGAAATTTCAAAAGGTCACTTGTGTTTAGTGACCTTTTGAAACCGTAAAGAGACATCATAAATTATTTGAGTATATGTAAACCTTTATTGATAGAGACTAAAAAATTAAAAGAAATTTATAACATTACCAGGAAGTAACCTTATATTAGTAGTGTGATTTTTAAGAAGTCCTTTAAATTCTGATATATTTTATCAAACCAGAGAAAATGGTATTTGTATTTTTTAATGTATTGTAGCATAACAATATAATGATAATGATTGTTGTTTACATAATTTTAGAAAACATTCAGTTAATCTCTTGAAATCTTACTCTCAAATATTCATTTAAAATGGAGTTTTGATTACAAAATCGACTAAAAGTGAACCTAAAATGAATGATAAATTATCATATTTTAAAGGATAGAGTTTTATCTTAATACTAATAGGATGAACTGATAAATAGATTAAGAATATGAGCAATCAAGCAAGGCGCGAATTCAATTAGAAAGTGCAAATTCAAGGCTACATAAAAGGACACAACTTAAAAGTTATGAAGATGCATTGATATTTAATTTTGTCGGGGTTTAGAATACATTATATAAACATGCAAATGTGTTAGAGATCTCAAATCCTAGGTTCCCATTCATCACAAAAATAAATCGATAATGGCTACGAAATTTTATATATTTATATTTATTTATAATTGCATTTCCGTTAATTATATGCGATACTATCATATGGTAAGGGCGCAAGAGGGGTATATATAATGTATATAGAAGTATTAGATCCAAAGAAAAATCCTAGGTTACGCTTGACTGATTCAAAGCGAATCAAAGGCAAGTCGGGAAAAATATCTACACATAAATTTGTAGTGCTTTATTTGGGGCTTCTTTCCAAATATGATGATGGAGAGCCAGACTATTTAGAAAGGCTTAGAGAGTCATTTAAAGCTGGAAGGCCGCTAATTCCAGCATTAGAGCCATATTGCACAATAGACCCTGATTATGGTATTAATTTCAATTATATGTTTGATTATGGCGATCCAATTTGCCTATCTAAGAATAAACATTGTTCTAATATTTTATTAGATTGTATTTTGGATGAACTAGGCCTTCCAGTAGTTTTTGCAAATTGTAAAAATCTAACTAAGATTGAATATGACGTCTATGGGTTTTTTAAATTATTAGTTTTTGACCGAATACTAGGTCCTGCATCCAATTTCTCAACAGTTTTACAAAATGACAGCTATTATGCGCCGATTTTAGATGACCATAATCCTGATAATGTTTATGATACACTAGCGTTCATTGATAGGTTCAAAAAGCAGATAATACAAATGATAAACTCTAATTTAGTTGCAAATGGTGGTCGATCTAAAGAATATACTTACTATAGTATAACAGATTTTCATTTTGAGGCAGACGAGCCTGATGAGGATGTTTTAGATGATTATGGGATCGTAACTGATAGTGACATGTCCAAAATATGTGTGTCTAAAGAAGAGAGACCGCAACCAACATTTCAAGTGGAGCGAGAACAGTCGACATTTCAAATTGGACTTTTTATAGACAATGATGGATTACCAATATCAGTAGAATCATTCTCAGGGAACGCAGTTGATCATCTATCAATGAAACATTCATTAAGAAACACAATAGATGATTTGGATTCATCTAGGTTCATACTGATAGTTCATCAATGTAGATTGGTTTATTCAGATTTAGTACGTATTATTGATTCTGGAAATGGTTACATAGCATCAAATAGTTTACTTATGAGTAGTGCAGATGAATTGAAATGGGCATATTCTGATAATGGATATATTCATATCAGTAATTCATTCAAATACAAAAGCAGAATAATAGAGAGAGTAGTGTTAGATGAAAAGAAAAACGAAAGGGTTATAAAAGAAAAGGTTCTCGTTTATTGGAGTGAGACGGATGCTAAGAAATCTATCGCCGAATGGGAGTGGTATTTTAGACTATTAGATAAATTTAGTACCTCCACGAAAAGTTTCGATGTTAGTAGGAGTGAAGTGAAAAGCATAAAACGTTTTTTATGCAAGGACATACTAAATTCAAACACGGATGAATTATTTAAGTCTACAGATTTAAAGAAATTAATAGATCGAAATAAAATAAAAGAATATAAAAGGAATTTTGGATTTTATCAAATTATAACTTCCGAAATTGATATGGATGAACAAAAGCTGATTGAAAGGAGCAGGCGGTTAGCTGACGCAGACAATCAATTTCAAGTAATGAGGGAAACATTAGAAACCTGTCCTGGTTTCATTAAGGGCGGATATTACACAGAAGCCAATTCTCTCATTTCAATGATAGCCCAATTGCTTATCTGTATAATTCAAAAGAAAATTCGCGAATTCAATTCTACAATAAAGAACAAGTCTAAAAAAAGAGAACCTTTTAATATTGAGATGTCAGCAGAGAAGATACAAATTGCGCTAAGCTCCTGGCAGGTAGAAAAGCTACCAAGTGAGGAATATAGATTCACTAATTATACAGTAGGTGATATTAAAATAATACTAGACGCATTCAATATAGACATTCCAATTAAGCTCCATAGCGATGATTCGATAAAAGAAATAAAATCCTTAATTAATGTCTTTAAATAGCGTTGATCACAATTTTAATAGGTGCATCAAATTAATAAATTAAAATTCGCTATATTATCAAACATTTTGTATATATCAATTGAAAACAATATATGAAAATAGTCCTACACTGAAAGCCATGGAAACGCATGAAATCCTAAATGTTATAATTAACATTAAAAAAAAGCAGACATACTCACGTTGATGAGGGGTGATGAGGTCACTTATTGTGTCGAACAGCTCGCCGATTTTCCTCAGCTCTTCCGAGTGACGGATAGGGAAGCGGCATTTCTCTGAACACAGAATCCTTAATTGAGAATCGGTCAGACCTTGCACCAGAATTCCATTTGAGTTTTATGAACTTATGCCAACCCATCGTCGTAAAGAAGTGTACAAGATACGTTGGATCGATGTCGTGCGTTCGAAAGACGCAATAAAGTGGAAATATTACGTCGTTTCTGCCCAGTTTGTTGCGTTTAATCGTGACGACAAGTGCTAATTGATCTGGATGCCCTAGTGATTTTGATACAAATGACATATTGTCATAATCCATATTTAAAGATTAACATTTATAACAAAATATATCCCAAAAATCAAGTTTTCGGTTAACATCATTTTGACATGATAGACAGAAACTCTAGCTAATTATATATGTCTAAATATTTGATATGACTTTTGTCGGCATAATCATCTGATTTAAGTTACATTTGAGTTATACACTATGCGAGTTAAATTTGTGACATTTTATTTAAACCAACAAAATATCATTGATCATTCTTTTTCAACAGGACATAGACGCTATTCGGATTACTAGTTAGAGTATATATTGCAATAGTGTAACCATTTGGTATATTACGATAAAATGTGTTTCGTAGTGAATTAAAAATGGAACTACTTTCTATGTAGAAATCCATTACAAGTAGATCTGGCTGGGATTCTAGACAGTTAAGATAGCCTATATAATAGTCATATGCATTTTGTACATCGGCAGTAGTTAATAATACAAAATTTGATGATAATGATGTCTGATCATCTAGAAAAACTTGATATGTAATTTCATATGAATCAGATGCGATTGGTGGATATTTCTGATCTGGGAAATGTGAGTCCTGGAAATCACTAAGGCTCCTTAATAATTGATTGTGATCTATCACCTCGTATTCAAATTGGTCAGCGGTGAATGAGAGATTGCCAAATGTTATATCCGCTAAATACCACTCATGGTCTAAAAGGATGGCATTCCATGCATGGTTTTCAGTAGTAAATCCAGAGACTTTAATTGATTCTATTCCTTCCATAGCTAGTAGTATACTAAACGCCTTAGCCATACCATCACAAACCGCCTTGTTGTTTACAAGAGCCCCATATGCAGTAAATCCATCATAATATTCGATGATATCGGCATAATCTGGATCGTCAGAAATCTTTAACAGTATATTATCATAACTAAAGTGATTAGAAAGCACATCATATATTGCTACTATTTTTTCAGCATTTGTCATCGTGTCACGAACGTATGTTGTTAGAATGTTGCGCGCAATTGTGTATGTTTCAAAGGCTTTTGATCCACTAACAGGTGTAGGTCTATAACCATTCATTAATATAAAGAAAAGCTGGTCAGCCGTTGTTGCATTCATCGTGTGCTGTACACTGTCAATTGGCAGTGTGCTTCTTGTCCCGACTAATGAAACATTCATAATAGAGTCAACTAATGTCAATTCAGAATCAAAATCAGTAGTGAATGAATCCTCTAAAGATAAGTCACTGTCGAAGTTTATGTTGAATTTATAAATATTACTATGCCCTGACACTAAGTATGTTTCATATTGAACAGCCGATGGTTCAGCATAGGTATTCATCATTGCTTTAAATAAATTTTCTGCATTTGCAAGGTATGGATCATTGTTGGTTGATTCATTAATACTGTTTAAGAGATCATTCTTTATATCATCATATGTAAATGAGAAATAAAGTTGAATCGTAAAAATCGAGCCTTGCTGATTTGAAATGTAAGACTGTGGTTGAAACAACAATAAATAATTATATAAATTGCCGAATTCTTCTAAATCTGCAATATATCCATTAAAGTCGAATTGAATCGTGTCAAAATAGCTCTTAGGAATATCTTTAAGGGTTGCGTTGTATTGATAAGGTCCCATAGATTTGCCTTCATTAGAAGAAACATAATAACTGAATGTGTCACCAAAGGAAGCAACCGAATCAGGAATTATAAAACCATAACCATTGAAATAGCTTGAATGAGCAGGGTTTGTCGACGCAAAAACATAATCTGCATTATCTTTTATGATTTTAATTCTATATGTAGAATTAATGCCTGTTGTATTATATTTTATAATAGGTTGATACCCATTAGCAGTATCTATTCCATCGACATATGTCTTATATATGCCAGAATTAACAGGCTCACTAATCTCGTCGATTTGTATAGTTTTTTTATAAGCTGTGTCAGGTGTATTATCAATCACAGGGATGCATTCAATAGTATAAACATAGTATGATGAGTCGAGAGTAAATGTAAAAATAGAACCAATTGGTACATTATCAACAAATTGGGCGTTTATGATTTCTTCCTCTATGATAATGTTGTCTTTAAAAAGAATCCATTTATATACAGATGGCAAATAATAATATTCAACGTTCTCTGTGTCAACTGTAGATTGTACTTGAATCACATCGTCTGTATAGTAAGGTGTAGGATTCAAAATTCTTAATGAAAAAGGGGCAACTGTATCAGCTATGATTAAAGTTTGTGTATAATTCTTAACTATAGTACCTTTAGTAATGGAAACAAAAATTGTATTGGCGCCAGCCTTTATATAATCATCAAATATTGAATCATCAATCAAAAGCTCTGAAGTAGTATTATCAGATAATAAAGAATCATTTATTTTCCAAACGAAACTAGCATTAGAAATATTACCTGTCACAGACATTGTAAACGGGGTAAAAGGTATTGAATCAGTGCAAAACTGATTCAGCAGACTCAAATCTCCATTTTTGGGTGCTAAAGTATAATTACTTATAACTTCGACAGGGATTTCTACATAAGCCTCAGGATTATCTATACTGACAATTCTAAGTTTAATGTCGCTATTTTCTGGTGTTGTAGCAATTGGTGTTAATGTTAGCCCGTCTAAAGATACATAATCTTCGTAATTCGTACCAATTAATTGAATATCAACCCGGTCGTCGCTTGGTACAACGGGATCAAATGAAAAAGTTATCTGGAATGGATCCCCATTGATGTCTATTGCTATAGATTCATAAGTAGTTGTTAAATCATCGACCTTTGTATAATATTTGCCATCATAGAATTTATCAATTTCTTCATGCCATTGTTGCATTTCTTCTGTAGTATATGGTATTTTTACTTCACTTGTTAAGTGTGAAAACACCCACTCCCCCTCTATTTCGACGATGCTAGTACCGTTTATAGGGGTATAAGTTAATTTTACATCTAGTCCTATTATGTAATTTTCTGTGTCTAAATCTATCTCAAATTCCAGTTTACGATTTTGACCCGCATAAACAAAAGTGCCACTTGACATGTAATATTTTGTATAAGGATTTTTTTCGAATGTTAAATTGGACTCCCCGAGATATTTGATAAAATCTTTTATGTACAGGAGAGCACCATTTTTTTGGTTTGTATAATTCGATTCATTTATCACATAGAAATTGTTGTCTGTGTCAGAAAAAATAAAATAGTAATATGTATCACTGACATTTCTGAATGCTTCAAAATGATAATAATTATTTGATTCATTATATTCATATATATCAGCATTATCACCCCACACAATATAAGCTGTATTAGTCAAGTCATCACGTTCGTTGTTTTGAGATGCAAAATAACTTTTAGAGCCATTTATTAAACTAAAAATCTCAGTGAGTTCAGGGTCATATTTAGTATAAGTTTTAGTAATAGTATCAGTGCAAGCTAAGAGAGTAAATATACAAAGTAATATAGCGAAAATTAGAATTGTTAGCTTCTGTGATGTATATAAATGCTTCATAATAAATATAAAAGTCTCCATATAATAAAGATTAGGCATTGATCATTAATTTCTTAAATATTGATCAAACAATATTGTGGATAATTAGGAAAAAACAAATTAACCAGCAAAAAAATTGACCTCTCTGTTAACTTTTTAATTATATTATTAAACTGATAAGGTCAATTGAACAGACAGAATGTTTATAGATATAAGTTTACTTAAGATCATATTCAAATTATACAAAATCATAACTAAATTGTCAAGAAATTGATAAAAATTTACTATGATAATTAACTACCATATGATAAAAGATAATCAAACTAGATTCAAAGGTAGCACGATTATTTAATAGTTCACCGTATCATGAGCATATTGTTTAAATTAATGATTATGGTAAAATAAAATTAAAAAAACATTTAGTAGATACATTACACTTTTTTATCTATTGTATCATCATCCTATATAATTTCTAATTTCATTATCTAATACTTTTTTAGTTAAACTCATGCTTGATTTAAGTTTTTTTCATATTTACAACCCTAATATCCTAAAATCCTAGATTATGTTGTAACGAAAAATGACAACCTCAAACAATTCAAAGATTTATTTTTGTTCTTTTATGATAGGTCTTATAATACGTTCATTATTTATGTAAACTGAACGCCCATTTTTAAAGCAATTTTGTTAATACATTTAGCGTCATTTTTTTATACAAGTCAAATTTTGACATTCTCGAATGAATTCCTGATAATAGAATTAGCAATATAAAACTAATGGAGACTTTGTTCTCTATACGCATAAGACATGGCACGCAATTGCCTAAATCCAAATCACTTTTTTAAGTCTAAAAAACATTCTTGAACTATGTCCTTTACCCAGTTAAATTTCGATTACATTTTTTAAGCCTTATTTGTATCGTTACTATTAAGAACATATATTTAGCATTATTAGTTGCATTCTCAATAAAATTCTATTTAAATTGTAACAAAACACCATTATATTCTAATAAGCTAATTAATATCATAGATGATTGATTAGATCGACTACATTATAGTGCAATAATGCTCATCAAATTGTCAAGATTTATTAAATAATAGTTCATCTGAATATAGGAACATTTTAGAGAATCATTCAACAAAGATATATTTTATGGTTGACAAATCATATAAAAATGTATATTATAATAATACAAACAAACCCAACGTAGTCTGTGATTTGTTCAGTTATTATTCTGATCTGGAGGTTAGATAAATGAAGAAAATTTTGGAGATAGAGGGAATGAGTTGCGCACATTGTGAAAAGGCGGTTGTAGAAGCGCTTTTATCTTTACAAAATGTAAAAAAGGCTCAGGCAAACGCAAAAAAGGGCATAGCAAAAGTAGTTTTAAGCGCTGACGTAGCAAATGAGCTTATATCAGAAGCAATAGACCGTATAGGTTTTAAAGTAAAGGGAATATCATAAATAAGCTTATTAATAATAAACTGAATAAAAGCACAACACGATAAATGATACACAATCATCTAGATTTGAAAACTAATTTTAAGTTAATTGATCTCAAAGTGATAATCTAGATAATAAGGATGGCTACAGGTGAAACATGATTAATTTTAATGCAGATAGAACATTATTTTCTCTTGAATTATTCCCTCCAAAGGACACAGAGAGTTTAGTTTCTATATACGCATCAATGGGCAGATTTAAATCTGTAAAACCTGATTATATAAGTGTTACATACGGTGCAGGTGGTAGCGATAATCATGAGACAGTGAGTATCGCATCAGATATAAAAAACAAATTTGGAATAGAGAGTATTGCACACTTAACTTGCGCTGGGTCTACTAAACAGAATATTGATAAAGCTTTAGAGGCATTGAAAAATGGCGGGGTTAACAATATCCTAGCACTAAGAGGGGATAAGTCTGTCGAATTATCTGAATTCAAATATGCGACTGATCTAATTTCTTATATAAATGATTATGGGGGTTTTGAAGTTTGTGCGACTTGCTATCCAGAGGGACACAAAGAGAGTATAAATATTGAAGAAGACTTTGACGTACTGAAAAAAAAAGCTGATCTAGGTGTTACTCATTTTATAAGTCAACTATTCTTTGAGACATCAGACTTTGAAAATATGTTAGAAGGAATGGCGCGTCGCAATATAAAAGTGCCAGCCATAGCTGGGATTATGCCAGTCACATCTGCTAAACAAATAATGCGAATGTTGAAGTTAAGTGGTGCTAGAATGCCAGAAAAACTTGGAATTATATTGAACAGGTTTGAAAGCGACAAGGATGCAGTGAGAGCCGCTGGAATTAATTATGCTATTAACTTAATAACTGAGTTATTAGCAATAAATGTACCCGGAATTCATCTCTATGTGATGAACAACCCAGACACAGCTGAGATAATTCACAGAGCAATTAATCCTTTGTTAAATAAAAGCATTTAAAAATTTAGTTGGTAGATAAAATTTTTAATGCCATAAAATCAACGTAAATTTCGTTTTTAAGTTGCTTCTTTAAAAATTTAGCTTTTAACAATTTAACTTAAAAAAGGTTTACACGATGAATCCTTAAAACATGGTAGAATCAAATTGATAATTTTCCAATAAGTGTATGGGTTACACTGTCTATTTACTTTCTACTTAGCTTTAATAATCTTTCACAATTCATCAAAGTAAGATATTCTTTTATATACAGGATTTAAATAAAGCGGGTAAAATAATTCATGACAATACTAATAGTACTTAAGAGTAGTATTAGCTCTAAATAGTAATGAATTAAAAATATTTAGCAAAAGCATGATCATTGAAGTTGCTAACGATTGTGAATCTGACTATATAGATCGTTTACTAGATCATTTAAACATTTAAGTTTCTAACGTAAAAGTTAGTGAGTACATGTGCTTTTAATATTAATCCGAAGAAAATGTCTGACGCTTTAATCCAAAGATTAATTTTTCAGCTAAATCTATAACTCTTTGTCCTGGTTCATGTATAACCCATTCCCCACTAATTTTGCTTTTTCTAATTTTTGATAGTAGTGAAGTAACTTTTTTTAAGGAATATTTTTTTAATAATTTTTTCTTCTTCAATGTGTTAATTATTCGATGTTCTAAGATCAATGAAATGTGGTTTATAAAACACCATCCTTCAAATGCCATATCAGACTGTATATACATGCGATCTCGATTTAAAGTATTGTTTAAGGTATTAAAATATTCTTCCATGACCAAACGCTGTCTATAAATCCCGTAGATTTCTTCTATATCACTTTCAATGGTAGTTCTAATCGCTATTATTCCTAGTTCAGATTTATTCACTCGTGTAGATTTGCGGGGTGTCACATCTGGTGTTTGACGCAGGTTTTCTTTTAAATTTTCGTTATCATTTGCATTTCGAATTTTAGCTTCATGTTCATTTAATTCTTTATAATACAACGCCATATCCTGGAAAACAATCAGTCGATGTTTATCTTTAACACTCTCATGTACAAAAACGGGTCCTTCCTTACTCATGATAAAACTTTCAAAATACGAAGTAAAGTTTGATTCATTCAATGAAATCTCATTGTTATTGCGGTTTAGTTGAGCAACATAGGATATATTGTTTTCTTCTAAATACTCTAAATTACTATTGCTTGCAAAATTTGTATTGCAGATAATTGTGAGTTTTGATTCCCTATTCAAGGATTTCATTGTGTGTAGCATAGCGATCATATCAGGGACATTATCTAGAACACATCGATACAGAATTGGTTCTGGGTATCCTGATCCCTCAAACATATAAATTACCTTTAAATGTGGCTCCCATATTTGATTAGGACTCTGATCGTCACCTGGTAACTCTATCTGATCAAATTTTGCTGTAATCATTGATCCATCGAAGATAAAATTATCACATGCTTTAGATATATTGTTCATAAACTCGAAAATTTGCTGACGATTATTTCCAATAGTTGTTAATAAATCTGTTATTTTTGCTTTATCAAAATTCAATTTAGGTATTGATTCAGAAATACATGATGAAAGATATTCATTTTCGATTTTGTCATATGATTCCGCACGTAATACTCTTAATATGGACATAACATATATAGAATCCGCTAGATCAACATCATTCAATGCTTCATGTAACCTAGCACGAACATCCTGTGAAATTGACATAATGAATGCCGAAGCGCCGTACTCTCTAGAAGGATGTAAGATCTCTTTCTTAATACGGGTCGATTCGGGTATAAATTCTTCTGGAGTAGTCACACGCAAATAGTCTCCTGTTTTTTTATTGACCTTTTAATATGAGTTCAAAACACATTTGTGGTTATGCAGGTAGTTATCGTTGATGCATTTAATTTTAGGGCTTATTACAAGATATTCTAAATTCAATCTTGCAAATTCAATGCCTATTAAACCTAAATATTTTTTAATTATATTATTTAAATGAAATTGCATTATCAATAATTTAGAGTAGTTTTTACAATTCAAAGTCAAATAATCATTTTAAATCAAAAAAAACTAGAAAAATTGAAACTGTAGCTTAATTCCCAAATATTAAGGCAATGTGAATATATTATAACGCGATATTTTATGCTGACATGATAATTGAAGCAATATCACATATAATAAATTACTACTTAATTTGAGATGAATAAAATTATGCGAAGTACTAAAAAATTAATGATAAATGATTGCACAAGAGATCTGATTTCATTCTAAGAGATTAAAATCAAGACTAATTTGCTTCTTTGATCCATTTAGTGTTTATTAGTTTATAAAACATCAAATGCATAACCCTGAGAAAAACGCACGCGATATGTATTCTAAATGAATTATTAAATCTTTAGTCTCACAAAAGTTAGAGCCCTTGAATGCAACAGAGAGGGCTCTAACAAGCTATGAAAAAATATTGATAATAAGCAAAATTTATTACATTAAAATCATTAACGCAACCTAACTTAAATCTCATATATACATTAAGAGTTTAGTATTATGTAGTGTACGTCCTTTCTTTCAAAAAGGCTCAATATTAATATAAGATTCGTCTAGATTTTTGTGATTTCTGTCTCAGGATTTTGTGGATTTAAATCAGTGTTAGTTTTCTTCACTGTAGATTTTGCAGCCTTAGCTTCGGCTCTTAGTCTAGCTTTTTCTTCGAGCTCAGCGGCTTTAGCTTTTTCTCTAGCTTCAATTTCAGCGGCCCTTGCAGCAGCTTTCTCAGCTTTAGCCTGTTCAATTGCAGCTAATTCAGCGGCTTTTGCTTGTGCTTTAGCCTCGGCTTTTTCAGCCTTAGCCTGTTCAATTGCCGCTAATTCTGCAGCTTTAGCTTGAGCTTTAGCCTCGGCTTCCGCGGCTTTCTTCTTCTGAATGGCTTCAAGCTCAGCAGCTTTTTCAGCGGCTTTAGCGGCTTTTTCAGCGGCTTTCTGTTGTGCAATGGCTTCTTCTTCAGCTGCTGCATTATCTATAATCACATCCGTTATAGCGTTGTTCTTAATAGAATCTATGGAGTTTTCTGCTGTTGATTTTTGTGAGAATGTTTCGCTTTGGTATTGTTGTGATCCGTATCGCAATCTAAAAGCTGTTCTGCCGCTCTTCTCAGTTTCGAGTGAGAATTTACCATTAAGTACTGCATTTTTAAAGGAATCAATGCCACCGAGGCAAGATTTTCTTGAAGAGTACAATCTACTACTAAAAATGTTGTGACCATTACTAGACTTTAGAATAAATCTAAAACTCTTTTCATCGTCGCAATCAACTGAATTAATTACATATTTGCCAGCCATTAAGCTACCTCTCTAATATTAAGATTTTTCAAGTACAAAGTTTATAGGATTGTGATCGTATATGGCTCGTATAATACCATCACCTATTTTAGAAATTATGTTTTGGCCTAATGCAGTTGAATCGAAAACTTCAACTACTGCAAAGAACAATAAGACCACCGTAGCTGAAAACACTACTGCAGATACCATGCCTAATATTCTATTTAAAAATCTCATTATATTTCTGTCGGTTTCCATGAAATTTCTAATAGCTTTAACTATAAAGATCCTAAATATCTGGACTATTAAAAACATAGTGATGTAATATACTATGATACCAGGCCTTAGGTATTTTAGAAAATCAGCAATATCAATAGCTTTATCATTTATGCTAACTATAAAATTAGCAACAACTGGCACAGTTTGTAGTGTTCCACCTAAAAGAGCACAAAATACTATAGACAGAACAAACCCAAAAGGTCCACTTGTGAATATTTTTAGGATTCTACCAAATCCTAATAGAAGTCCTAATAGAGCGATCACTATAAATGCAATCAGATAGTTAAAATCTACCATATTATTACTCCTCCTAGATTTGTTACATTTAAATTGTTAATAAATTTAAATCCCTACTAGTAATTATATAGCATATTCGAAAAATTTTCAACCAAAAACAGTTAAATTTTCAAAAAATTATATTTATTTCTACATTAATATAGACAAATCGTTTATAATCCACTATTTTTGTCAGTAATTTCAGAATATTTAGCTTGAAGTTTAGTTAATAACTCTGTATTTGCATTTAATTTTTCAGTTTCAATGGCGATTAATTGCTTTGGGGCTTTTGATATAAATCCTTCGTTTGCCAGTATATTTTGCCCACGGTTGACTTCCAAAGTCACTTTACTTATTTCTTTATTTAATCTCTCAAGCTCTTTTTTAATATCAACGAGGTCGCCTAGTGGAATTAGAATTTCATTGTTATCTAATGTGATAGATATAGTTTTTTCTTTAATTTGGGACTTATCAGTTACAAATTCAGCACTTGTTACATGTGCTAGTTTATATATATGTGACAAATTCTTTTTAATATAACTCTTATCTAATGTTTGAATATAGATCTTTACTGTTTTTGATGGGGGCAATGCATATTCAGCTCTTGCATTTCTAAGTGCGCGGATAATACCTTTAATATTTTCAAATCTCTTATAATCTTTAGAAAAAGAAAATTTAGTATTACTCGATGGGAATTTCGCAACAGCTAAGAATTTGCTGTCTTGATCATCCCTAATTTCATTCCATATTTGTTCAGTTATAAATGGTGCGAACGGATGTAAAAGTTTTAACGCAGCCTTTAAAACATAAACTAAAACCGATATAGTCTGATCATGCATTTTAACGTCAGAGCCATAAAGTGATGGTTTTGAAATTTCTATATACCAATCACATAAATCAGTCCATATAAAATCATAAATTTTAGCGTATCCTAGTCCAAGCTCATATTTACGCAAGTTTCCATTTACCTCTGATATGGTCTTGTTCATCTTATGCAAAATCCATTTTTCAGCAGTAGTTAATTTTAAATCAGCCAAATCAATGATAGTAGTGTCTTTGATGTTGGCTAGAACATAACGACTAGCATTCCAAAGCTTGTTTAAAAAATTTCGGGAAGGCTCCATTTTTTCTTCTCCGAATCGTATATCAGATCCAGGCGCCATTCCAGTGATTAAACTAACTCTTAGTGCATCTGCTCCGTATCGATCTATCAGATCAATTGGATCAATGCCATTCCCAGCAGATTTAGACATCTTTTTGCCTTCGCTATCTCTAACTAATCCATGTATTAATACCTCAGGGAATGGAATTTCGCCCATGTGAGCAAGCCCTGAAAAGATCATTCGTGCCACCCAGAAAAATATTATGTCATAAGCTGTAACCAAAACATTAGTTGGATAGAAGTATTTTAAATCCTTTGTCATCTTCGGATAGCCTAGTGTCGAAAAAGGCCAAAGTGCACTACTAAACCATGTATCTAGTACATCCTCGTCTCTTTTAAGAATAGTGCTGCCACATGAGGCACATTTAGAAGGTGTCTTAGTCTCAACAGTTATATGGCCACAACTCTCACAGTACCAGGCTGGGATTTGATGCCCCCACCAGAGCTGTCTACTAATACACCAGTCACGAATGTTATTCATCCAATTAAAGTATATATGTTGAAATCTGTCTGGGATAAAAACTATTCTACGATCCTTTACAACTTTGATTGCAGGTTTTGCAAGTGGTGACATTTTAACAAACCATTGTGTACTAACACGTGGTTCTGCTACAGTTCCACATCTTTGACATTCTCCCACATTATGTGAATAATCCTCGCATTTTTCTAACAAGCCTTGCTCAGTTAAGGCGGAGATCACTTTTTTACGAGCAACGAACCGATCATCCCCAGCGCAAAAATAAGCGAGTTCGTTCATCGTGCCGTCCTCATTCATTACAGTAATGATTGGCAAGTTATGTCTAAGGCCTACTTCAAAGTCATTTGGGTCATGCCCAGGTGTTATTTTAACAGCACCAGTCCCAAAGCCTATTTCCACATAGGTATCACCTATAACCTTGATTACTTTATCAGTTAATGGTAGTTTTACGGATTCTCCTATAAATTTTGATAGATTTGGATCTTCTGGATTAATTGCTACAGCAGTGTCACCAAACATAGTTTCAGGCCTTGTCGTAGCAACAGTTAAATATCCAGTGTTATTTTCGAATGGATATTTTATATACCACATATGTCCTGCTTTTTGTGAGTATTCAACCTCAGCATCAGACAGTGCAGTTTTGCAATTAGGACACCAATTAATCATTCGATTACCGCGGTAGATTAATTTTTTACGATATAGTTTTACAAAAACGTCGTTTACAGCACGAGAACAAGTATCGTTCATGGTAAATTGTTCTCTTGTCCAATCGCATGAACAGCCTAATCGTCTCAATTGTAATACTATTTTACCTCCGTATTTTTCTTTCCATTCGAATGCCAATTTTAAAAATTCAGTTCTGCCTATGTCTTTTTTTGTTTGTCCATTGGTCTTTAATGCATCTACTATTTTTGCTTCTGTTGCAATACTTGCATGATCAGTACCAGGTAGCCAGAGTGCCGCGAATCCTTGCATGCGCTTGTGTCTAATGATAATATCTTGCATCGTATTATTAAGTGCATGTCCGATATGCAACTGACCAGTTATATTTGGCGGTGGGATTACTATACAAAAAGGCGATTTTTCAGTTGTGGGCTCTGGAGTAAAACACTTAGATGCTTCCCATTTTTTATATATAGTGCTTTCAAATTCAGATGGATTATAATTCTTAGGAAGTTCCATTTATAGATCCTCTTTGTTAGTTGTGCTCGTAGTGTCTGTGGTTATTGAATCATCTACTTGTTGAGGTGTACTGTTCTTTTTTCCATGTTTTTCTTTTAAAAGTTGAATTACAATCTTGCCACCTTGATAACAATAGTTAGAAAAGGCCACGTATGATAACAAGACGCCAAGCCCCATGATAATCCAATCTAGATAGAACACTTTTGCGGCGAAGAAAGTATGGAAGTAACAAAAGAACGCCCCCCCTGAAAGCCATGCAGAAGCTATTTTGCCCATAATATTGGCCTGTATTAATTTGGCGTTTTTCATAAGGAAAACACCCCACGCGACCATGAAAAATTCTTTTCCAAGTATAGCAACAAAAAATGCCCAATGGAGATGTCCACCTACAACTAACCCTAAGGCCGCTACAGAATGCATTATCTTATCTGCAACAGGATCAATCATCTTCCCCCAATCACTAGTTTGTTTCAATTTCCGTGCTAAAAAGCCATCTAAAACGTCAGTTCCAGATGTTATTATTAAAGCAATTAGAGCAAGGAATGGGAATCCGTCTGGAAATTCGACAGATTTAAATAAATAAGTGCTTTTTGCTATTGATAAATAAAATACTACAGGACATAACAATACTCTTAGATATGTAACAATATTAGGCACAAGAAATAATTGGCATTTTAAGTTTTTTAAATTCATTATAGCTCCGATTATATTAATGTATTAAAAACCAAGTGTTTGCAAATAACCATATAACTAAAAGAAGACGCGCAAAAATTTATATAACAGATACAAATTTTTTCAAAACTGATTATAACATATCTGCATTAGCAATATATGACTTAATTTAACACGAATTCTGGATTGAAGTTTTGCATTGAGTCATGATATGTTTTTTAAGATTAATAAATTACATTAACAAAAACATCAAGGCGTCAAGCATTTATATGCAGTCTAAACTTATGTTTAAAAGTGAATCTTAATAATAACAATTTTTTTCTATAGTGTCAATATTTTGAGTGATAAACAACTGTTTTTTAGATAAAATCATATTTTATATAGGGCTTGTTTTTATATGTGAGACTAAAACAAATGAATCATAGCAAAAACATTAAGTTAAGTATTAAGAAACGAACAGATTAAGATAAAAAATATTCTATACATACAAAGGTTAGATAATTACAGAATGAGACAGTTGGCTTATTATTCAGTCTATCTAAAGAATTCCTTAGTTGACAAAGATAGTCAGTCTAAATTATCAGATTTAAATGAACTTTATCGTTATTTACTATATCTCTCATATTTTACTATATTCATATTAAATCTTTCATTTTTTGACAATCCTACAATATATCAGTTAAAATTCAAAAATATTTTTGTTTTTAAAGTGCATAAGTCAAATCTTATGATAGTATAGATATAGAAAAATAACCATAATGAAGCCAACTATGTCTCGCAAAAAAAAATGTTCAAAGCGATATTCGTTATATGAGGCCAAATCCCAACTGGGAAGAAATCGCTGTTTATTATCCGTCCGACAGACGACATGGAGGCAGTGATTTGTATTTAGGGACTGTTGTTGATAAATAAAATGGGATTTTTTTAATCGAAATAGTGGAATTTTCAAATTTACGATAGAAGATGGTATTGAATTAATCGCATCAAATGATGCGCTTTACTCTAAGTATCTACATGACACGCCAGCTGATATTGATCAAAAACCAAAGATTATAGATTTGGTGATTGTTGGTTTTTTGCAGGACAAACGCATGAAAGCTTAAATGTTAAAATTAACATTAGAAAAATGTCAATATTTATATTTTTTATGCCTCACAGCCTCTAATTCTTTCAATAATTGTTCTAGATACTTAAAATAATACTTTTTTCTTAAATAGCAACGACTTTTTTCTGTAAATCATAAGAAAACATCCTGATTTTTCCGATTTAACCTGTTTTTTTGACACACCTCTCCCCTCTTTAACTTACACTACGTAGTTTTTCCAAAGTATAATCAATACTTCACTTAACAAGGTGGCGGGACGTTATGAGTTTTATGCCGAAGCGGGGCGCGGAGCAACGGTCTCCGCGCCCCTTACGGAGAGGGGCGAGGTTTACGAGAGAAAAATATAGAAGCGACAATATTCCTCCATTGCTTATCTTGATATTTATCCGAAAAAGCGGTATAATAAAACAGTGGAAAACAGCAGAACCGAATATAAGCGTGAGCTTAACGACCGCTTTGAGAGAACAATTGTCGGCTTTTTGAACAGCATGGACGGCGGCGCTTTTTATATAGGAATCGATGATGACGAGTCCGTTTACGGCGTGCCAGATATAGACCAAACGCAACAGACAATCGTCAGTAAAATGGCGACAAACTTTTTGCCATCCGTACTTGGATTGTACGACGTTTTTGTCGAGCGGCGTGACGGACAGGACGTTGTAAAAATAGCTTTGGCAAGCGGCCCGCAAAAACCATATCACATAGCACAGTACGGAATGTCGCCTAAGGGTTGCTTTATCCGTGTGGGGAGCGCGACGATTCCGATGACGGTCGAGATGATTGAGGAGATGAGGAGTCAAAGACCTGCAGGCGGTTTGGACGTGATTGCAAGCAGACGGCAAGACCTTTCGTTCGAGCAGTTGCGGATATTTTATGAAGAGAAAAAAAAGAAGCTGAACGATAAATTTATGGAAACGCTTGAGCTGTTGACAAAGGATAAAGAGCCAAATTACGTGGCGTATCTTATGGCGGACGAGAATGGAAATTCAATGAAATTCGCTAAGTTCTGGGGGACAGATAAGAAAGTGCTGATTGAAAATTACGAGTACGGTTATTGTTCGTTGGTAAAGGCGGTAAAAAATATCCTGTCGCGGGTTGAGGTGGAAAACACGATAAAAGCCGATGTGCAGTTTCACGGTCGGATTGAAAAGCCGCTTATAGATAAGGCGGCGATTAAAGAGGCGATTATTAACGCCGCGGTGCATAACGATTACAGTACCGAGATACCGCCCGTTGTAATGTTCTTTTCGGACAGAGTAGAGATAACCTCGATGGGTAGGTTGCCGCACGGAGTAACGCAAGAGAACTTTTTTGATGGCACGTCAAGGCCCAGGAACAAAGAGATTATAAGGATATTCAAAGACCTTGATTTGGTTGAGCATTTGGGTACGGGGATACAAAAAATAACCGACGTGTACGGAAAAGAAGCGTATAAATTTTATAGTGATCATCTAACGGTCGTGTTGCCGTTTGATAAAGAAGTACTTGCGTTGAACACCGGTGAAAGTAAAAACGCCCCCATTAACGCCCCCATAAAATTATCAAAAACGCAAACGGCTATCCTTGAAATGTTAAAAGAGGATAATACCTTAACGCGTGAAACCATGTGCGAGAGGTTGGGTAAAGACATCGGAACAATAAAGCGGGCGATAAAAGCTTTGAGAGAAAAGGGTATGATAGAACGTAAGGGCGCGAATAAAGACGGCTATTGGGAAGTTAAAAACGGGCAGAGCTAACGTCCTATTAACAGCTGAATAGAGAACCGACTGGAACACGCTTTACAAATCGAGGGCGTGTTTTTTTACTCTTTTAACGCGGATTTTAAGCGCATGTAGGACAAAAAACTGATGCAGTTATGGGTGTAAAATCAGGGCAAACGCATGAAAGCCTAAATGTTAAAATTACCATTAGAAAAATGTCAATATTTATATTTTTTTATGCTTCACAGCCTCTAATTCTTTGAATAATTGTTCTAGACACTTAAGATAATACATTTAGCTTAAATATCAACGGCTTTTTTCTGTAAATTATAAGAAAACATCCTGCCTTTTTCAATTTAACCTGTTTTTTTGACACACCTCTCCCCTCCTTAACTTACACTACGTAGTCTTCCTATTGTTTTTTTAAAGCACAACGTTTACCGCTACCGCTTTAAGCTAGTATAAGCTCAGCTCATAATCTTTTTTCCGAGCCTTATCTTTGATAACAGCGTATTGGAATTTTGTATTTTCTTTTGCTGGCTAGAAGGCAGAGTGTTGAATATATCTATACTTCTTATTGGACACCATGATTATTTTGACATAGACAGATAGAAACACTAGCTAATTAAATATGCCTAAATAGTTGACTTGACTCTTGACTGCAGAATCATAAATTTTTGGTTGCGAATTACTAATAATTCTGGAAAGAATTCTTAAATATTGACAAATCACATAAAATTTGATATTATACATTTTAAATAGATCACTTTTTTCTAGATTTTACATAGTTGCAAATTGAATCTGTGAAAAACCTAGTCAAATAAAACTCTGACAGTTATTATTATAATACAGAGTATTATGGTATTTCGTTAATTGCATAAATTCTGCGACTATGTTGGTGGTTATATTTTAGTAAAGGTTAATACTTTTAACGCTAGATATTAGATAACGTGTTTTCTAAAAAAATTCGTAGTGCCGTTCAAATTAATGAGTGCAAATATTGCTACTTAAGTTTGCTTTAATATTGGCCCTAAAATTATTAGTTATATAACTCATAATTAATGAAATACTTTTGGTTAGCTAGATTGGTTTTAAGGATGTTTTTAATGTATGCCTCTTTACAAGTCACTACTTAAAATAAAACCATAAAAAATATTATCTCTTTGATGCTGGCAAAATATGGATTTAATTAGGATTTTTAATTACCATATGTAACTTAAATATTATATTAATGCTTTCTAATCAATTAATGAGGTTTTTTGTGCATACAATTATTAAACTTAAAACACTAATCAAAGATATCTTTTTTATTTAGAGGTTTAATTCATGAGAAGTTCATTTTTCGCGTCACTCAGACAGAAAAATAAAAAAACTATTATTCAATTTATTGTGGTTATTCTTTTGATAATAGTGCTTTTGTCAAATACGTCTACCCTTCTAATTCTTAACAGTGAATTTAAACTTTACGAAAATTATGGGTTCATTGAAATTCCAAATATTACCTTAGACTTAAATGATGATGAAAAGGAAAATATCAATGCGTACTTGTCCACACGGACTTTTGAAGTGAATAATCAGTTTGGATTTTTCACACATTATGGTGAAGTAGACTTATATAATGCAAGTGCTATTTTGAATTTGTTAAGTATAGTTGATAGTACTTCTCAACTTAAATACACGATTAAAGATCAGCTCGTAAATGGTTTATATTCTATTGATATTGATGATTTAACAATTCTAAATTTACTTGATTATATTAATATTTGCAATATATTAGGATTAGCATATGACGAGGAAAATGTTATATTAGTCTTATCAAAACATTTTGATGATCGTAGCAATTTATTTTTCTTATATACAAAAAATGATTCTATTAATATAAAAACTGTTATCACGGCACATTATGTTCAAGTGTTTGGTGATATATACAATGACAAGTTCGATGTAATCACAGGCGCATTGCATGCATACTCAAATTATTCATTTGCATTGAGAGCCGGAGGAAAGACATTTTACAATTCTGGTGGAGATATCATCTACTTGTTGAGCATATTAAACGAAATCACGAGTAAAATCACGTCACATATAAAAGATTGGTATAATGATTGGGAGTTTCTGTACAAATTCAATCCAATTTATAATACAGTCTCTGCCTCAAATTATGCGGATTTTTACTGCGTGGCAGAAGCCATTGACCCAACATATTCTAAAGAAAAGATTCAAGCATATTATAATAGTTTAAAGAATACGGATATTTCAAAAACTAATGATATAAAAATCTTAACAAACTTTATCAAGATCATTACCTTAAATGAGAATGGGACCGCATTAGAGCAATTACAGAAATTTTTAACTCAAAAAGTTAATAGTTTTGAAGTTATGGTGAGGGAAATTGATATTATTTCAACAGCGTATGGTGTTTTTCTCTCACATATAACGGGTTTTAGTTATGATAAAGAAAAGCTGAATAATTTCATAGATGCTACTTATGGTTTAATCACAGATAGTAAAAATGTTTATGATGTTGCTAATCTATTATATTATAATCTTATTTTAGATCAAATCGTATCTGGTGACTTGTTTGATTATGACAGCAATGAAATTCAAAAAATACTAAATGACATACTAAAAAGTCTAAAGTATAAAGATAATATAGTATATGACTTAGAAACAACCCGTAAAGTACTTGAAATTATTTCAAGTTTACAATCCTACAATAGCAAGATAAAAATCACCAGACAGCAGAGAAGCAAAATTAAAAATGCGGTTAAAGAGTATATTAAACAAGCTGATCTATACAATAAAACAATTATTGATTTATTTTACTTAGATAGATTTCTTAATTTAAAATTAATAGGCGACGACTTATTCCTAGATATATACAATAAACTGAAAATAAATGGTGGGAATATATCATATCTTGATGATAAAATTTTACCAGATATAATGACTACCTATATGTTTTTTACCTGCCTTGAACGCATAGAAAATTTCTCAAGTGAGGATTTTGACATGAGTTTTATTAATTCACTGAAAACAGTTGATGGATTATATCTGCCCTATTACGCCAGCCCTGATTCTGAAATGGATTTATATTCGATTCTCTTTGGGAATATCATAGTCAAATCACAAATCGAGAGTGAAAAGTAATGTAATTAAAATCATTGTGGATGATGCTTATTCAAGAATTGCAAGTTAACATGAAAAAATTGTCTGTACTAACTGACTCTAGTATAATGAAATCAAATATTTGGTTGATTTTTATATAAATCTATGTTGTTTAAAATCTAGAAAATTATACAAATTGTAAATTTATCAATTTAACTAAGTGAATTATTGCATTTATTTGAAAATTTAATGCGCTTTAATCAATTAATTGTTGACAAAGTACTGATGATATGCTAATATAATACAATAAAGTATTAATTTTGTTTGGTAAAATTGTCGCAAGACAATGGCACAAAACTAAAGGGTCTCTAGTAGATAGCCAGTTGCCGTCCTACGCGTCGTACGTGTTGTGATGGCATTTTGTTTATATATTAGTGGTACTAACTTAAGAAGACGGTTTGCCTCACTTTTATATTAATAGAATATTAATTAATAGGGCATTATAGTGAATTTAATTTACAATATTCTGCCATTTATTAAATAATTACTTAACAATGTTATAATTATATGATATAATAACTTAAATATCCATTAAAATGGATTTTTAGAGTAGACACTCATAAATCAACCATAGTCGGTGCTTTGATGAAAGAAAACAATTTCAAAAAAACAATAAATAAGTTAATGGGGATTTTTAACCGAAAAAAGTCAGTTGACAAAGATTCCAGCGAAGATGGCCATTTAACTGACGGTGTCTTAGGGGAGATAAAACCTTCTGTCGATTCTACTACCATTGTAGAAAAGTCGTCCACTAAGAAAAAGGTACTTAAGATAGTTAATATTTGCACAAATGTGATTTTGGCGTTAGTATTAATTATTGTATTATTATTTGCAGTAATGGCTATTTCCAAACAAGAAAATGATTATAACATGTTATTTGGATATACATATTTGGCTGTTTTAACTGACTCTATGAGCGGTGATCAAAAAGATTCTTTTGATGTAAACGACCTCGTTATAGCAAAAGTAATTGATGGGAACAAAGAAGAAATTGATAAATTAAAGGAAGGTGATATAATCACATTCTTTACTTTAATGAAAGATGCTAGTGGTGGACAATCACGGGCTTTAAACACACACAGAATAATTAAAATCCAGGATGGGGCAAGAGAAGGGGAGCGCGCTTTTAGAACGAAGGGTGACAATTCTATCGCTGAAGATACCCTTACTGTAGATGAAGCAAGTATAGTTGCTGTTTATTCTGGACAAGTTAATGGATTAGGATTCATTGTCTCTAGTCTACAGGACAAAGATGGTTTTTTATACTTCATATTAATCCCATCCTGTATTGCAGTAATATATTGTCTATATGTGTTTATTGCAAATTTAGTGGGATTCATGAAGGCTCGTACCGAAATGCAATTTGCACAAAAAGGCTTGATAGCTACTGCAGAAATTGATCAAGCTGAGAAGGAACGTATAAAACAGGAATTGCTTAAAGAAATGGGTATTGATCCTAATGTATTAAACAAATCCATGCATCAAATTACAAAAACAGAAGTTACAAATGATGTTGTTGAGACTGACACAACATCAGTTAGCAATAATAAAGGCGATGATGTATCTAAGACCAGCTCAGAAAATGATATCTAAAATACAATGAAGATGTATTTTAAATATTTTGGCTGGTTTAAATATAAAAATTGCATTATAATACTCAAAACATAGAAGATAAGTAGCTGACGCTATTTAGGAGACGTAAAAATGGCTGAATTTGCACATTATTACTTAGATTTTCTTGCAAAACTAGGAAGGAATTTTATTTTGTTCTTTGACACAATATTTTCTGCGATTGGAGGCATCTTTACAAGGGATGTTAAAGATTATCTATTTGATTTAGGAGAAGCAATAAAGATATTTGATACATTAGGTTGGATTACTCTATTGCTTGTAACCACAATAAACGTCTTGCTTGCTTTCTTTATCTTATATCGAGCCTATTTAGCTTTAAGGAAATTCATTTTTATCAGAAGGAAAGAAGTTGAAAAAGAAGATCTTCTTGAGGAGATAGGAAAGTTGAGAGATCAGGCTGATCTATTAGCTCTTGAAAAAAACCAGATCTTTGCTTTGAAATTAAACGAGTTTGGTGGTGGCGCAGGATCAGCAGCTTTGCTTGGAGCTCCTGAGGTTGAAGAGGATGAAGAGATTTCCATTCATGCTTTGAGTGAACAAAGCAGATTTACTAAGTTAATTGCAATTGATAACAAATATAAGTTTAATCCATCGTATGTTTCCATGACTGATCGAGACATGTTAACATTGCCAGAAATTGTCCAAAACTTTATTTATTATGCTGCATCACATTTGAAGTTGTATTATAAGCCTTCCATTGTACGCCAATTCATAGCTGGTCTTGCAACTACAAAGGTAATTATTTTAGAAGGTATAAGTGGTACTGGTAAAACAAGTCTTCCATATGCCTTTGCTAAATATTTTGATAATAATGCAAATCTTATATCCGTGCAACCATCATGGAGGGATCGTGGTGAATTGCTAGGCTACCTAAACGAATTCACGAAGAAATTCAATGAGACAGACTTTTTAGCATCCCTTTACGAATGTACATATAGAGACGACATAAATTTAATAGTTTTAGACGAAATGAACCTTGCGCGTATAGAGTATTACTTTGCTGACTTCTTGTCTGTTATGGAAATGCCTGACAAGAGTGAATGGAAAATTGATTTAATACCGGCATCAGATCCTACTGATCCTAAAAATATGCACGAAGGTAAAATTATAGTGCCACAAAACGTTTGGTTTGTAGGGACTGCTAACCAGGATGATTCAACATTTACTATAACTGATAAAGTTTATGACAGAGCTATTGCTTTATCATTGAACGAAAGAGGTGCTTTCTTTGATGCACCAATAACTGACGTCGTGCATATATCGTATGATTATTTAGACAGTCTGTTTAACAAAGCACGTGCAGAATATGCGCTCTCGCCTAAAGGCACAGACAGGTTGACAAAACTTGATGAATTTATACAACAAAAATTTAGAATTTCGTTTGGAAACCGTATTCTAAAACAAATTTCTATCTTTGTTCCTGTTTTAATGGGCCTTGGTGGTACTGAAAACGAAGGATTAGATTTTATAGTAGCAACAAAAATTCTCAAAAAATTCCAAGCTCTTAACCTGGTATTCTTAGTTAAAGAATTAAATGAGTTAATGATACTTTTAGATAAATTATTTGGTAAGGATCAAATGCCTATGTCAATTGATGCTATCAGAAAATTAGAGAAAAACATTTAATTTGTGGTTGAAGTGAGATAAATCTAGGGAGTAATTAGATGGTTGAGAGACATTTAAAAGATTTTTTTGCAGAGTTAAAACTTCAAGACGATTTCTATGATCGATTGACAAATTATGTAGCTGCTGGAGATACTGAAATTCTGCAAAGTCGTGTTGTTGAGACCATGTTAATAGACGACACATGGATACGAACAATAGAAGATTGCATGTTTTCGATAGAAGCAATTGTTAGAGATCCTAAAAAATATTTGATGACTGATTTTGAGGTTGTTAACATCGAAAAAGTTAAGAAAACCTCATCTGAAACAGTTAGACACTTATCAGCGCATACTGGTTTTATCAGATCAATTGAAGACGATGGGTTCATTAATCCTAGTAAACTATTAGTTAAATTTGTTGACGATGATTTGTTTATATATGAAAACAGGTTTGTTAATACTTTAATTAACCATTTGTTTAGATTTATTGATCAACGATACAATGCGATAAAGAACAATTTAGACACATTTGATATAACTAATCTTAAAATCAAATCACACTTTAAACTAAGAAAAGGCAATGTAGAATACACAGCTGATTTAAAAGTCAAGAATGAACCTACTTCTCTTCTTGCACTGCAAAAAAACCAGGAAATTCTAGCAAAAGTGGAATTGCTTAGAAAAAGAGTATTAGCGTTGCATTCCACACCTTTTTGCAAAGATTTATCCTTAGCAAAACCTGTAACTCCACCTATAATTAAAACTAATATCATAACTATGCAAAAGCATTACAAAAATTGTTATAGATTATGGATGTACATTAGCTCTTATACAGAGATGGGATTTAGCGTTGTTGTAGCTGATAAATTGCTCCCAATAGACAACGATTATTTTGATGATTTGGCTATGCTTATTGCCTTAAATCTCAAAACCATGGTTGAAAATCAAGGTGTCAGGAGGCTTACATATAAAAAAGGTCAGTTTAAAAGACGAGCAAAGCGCAGATATCGTGAATTGAAACAAATAGAATACACAACAAACTTTAGAAATGTTGCTGGATTTGATGATAGGCATGCCTTAAACCAATATTTCTACGAAAAAATCCGCGAATATGTCATGAAAAAAGAAGATCTTAAAGCGAATGATTTACAGGATAAGATCAAAGTGGAAAGTAGCTTTAGGCAGTTTTTCAACAGTTTGACACATATGTGTAACGAGATGTACATAGAGGTAATAGGAATATCTAAAATCAAAGTACCAGATGAAAAACAAACAACATTGCAAAAGTTGGGTGTAGCGTATAGAAAGCAAGAAGAATTATGCAAAAGGTATGGGCAGTTGAGTAAATTAAAAGCCGCTGAATTGCAAAAAACTTTGATTAGAGAGAATACACAAAAAGTCAAATTAGAAAAGATCAGATTTGATTATGAATTATTAGTTGAAAAAAAGGGACTTCAAGACAAAAAAAGACGGAAAAAGCCAGTTAAAAAACTTGTTGATGAAAAAAATAAGCTATCAAATTTATTCTTAATAGCGGAGCGCGATGAAGAAGAACGTATGGCTAAAGAGCTCTCTCGTCAAGAAGAAGTAATTGCCAAAGAGCAAGAAAGGAAGGCATTATTATTAAAAGCCAGAGAGGAGCGAAAAGCAATTAATGAAATTGCTAAAGAAATTCGACGTCAACGAAAATTAGAGGAAGAGCAAAAACAAACGGCCAACGCATCCGCGAGCGAGGAAAATTATTTTTAATAGCCCACACGAGTTTGCAGCATGAAAAAGGTTATACATTTTTCTAACATGATAATATCTATGATTATTATGTTAACGTCTATGATAATATTATTATTCGTACTTATTTCAAGAGCAGAAGGATCAACGCCAGAGGTTTTTGGTCTGACACTACATATTGTAGTATCGCCATCAATGGAACCAGATATAAAAGTGGGTGATTTTGTAGTGTCTAAGAAAGTCCCAATTAATGAAATTGAGATAAACGATGATGTAATTTTTAGATCAACCAATTCTGATTCGTTAGGCATGCCTATAATTCACAGAGTAGTTTCTATTACAGTAAAAGATGATGGTGCCATTGAATTAACTACAAAGGGCATAAATAATCAAACCACGGACGAACAACCTGTAAAACAAATACTTGGTAAAAAGATATGGTCATCAACTGGTATTGGGAAAATGTCAAAATTCTTTACGGATGCACAGAGACTTCTTATTATAATCGTGTTTATCGCGTTAGCTGTTATATGTGCCAAATTTTCCATACGGATCTATGCAAAATATAAAAAGAATTGCGAGGAGTCGGAGAAGAAAAACAGATTACTTGAAGAGGTTAAAGCTGAATTAGCTGACGAATTAAAACAGTTTCTTGCAAAAGATTTAAGTGATGATAGCCAAAATATCAATCTAGTAGATAACGATAATGAAAATAATAATGAGTTAGTAGTTAAGCCATTTATAGACGAACCGAATACAGACTCTAATTTGGACTCAGAAACAATTGATATTAAACAGTTTGAAAATCTAAACAAAGATGATAAATAGATTTTTATATTAAAAACAATGATCTGTAAATTTCAAGCTTTAATATACGATAAGTTCTCTTATGCAATGATTTCAATTTAACAATTTTAAATAATATATTAACTGAATAAATATTAAATGTATAACAATAAAAAATAGTTAATAAGCCCTATACTTTGCGTCATGATAAAAGCAATGGTTTACACAAGAAACAATTCGAATTTTTAAGCATATTAACTTTAGAGATATAATGATTTAAGTAGTTTAAGTTTAATGAATAGGACGTTATAATAAAATAACAAAGTAGTACTAAAAATTATCCTGAAAAATATATATTGCTTTCCTGTTGAAAAGACATGAGTCGTTTAATAAAATGATATTAACAATTGATATTGTTAAGCTTAAGAATTATTTCAATCTAGTAAATTATAATCGTAAATCACAAAAACAGCTTAAAACGAAACAAATATTCCTAAACATTCAATAGATGAAATCAGAAAACCTCCCCTGAAATGTTTAGAATAATACGGATTAATTGCTAAATGTTATAGAAAAGGTTCTAATTTGATTTCTTTAAAATAACTTCAAAAAAATGACTATAATACGATTGCTTAAAAATTAGCAATATACATTTGAGGGCTTGATCTAAAATTTATCGAATTAATTATAAAAAATAGTTCTTGAGATGAAAACTCTCTAAAAGATTGAATTTGCATAAAATAACAATTTGCACTAAGCCCATTATAACATATAATTTGGAACCTATTTTTTTCAATTACATATATATTCTTGAAAAAACTTTACATTTGTAGTATAATAGTGTTGTATTTTAAATTCTGAAGCAAATAGAAAATTTAAAATAATTCGACAGTTGATATGTAATTATTAGCGAGTGAGGGTGAAAGATGAAAAAAATATCGAAAATAGTGGCATGCTTATTAATTTTATCAGTAGTCGTCATTCTTTTAGTTTCATGCACAGAAGATAACCCATACAAAAAATATGATTATATGCTAGATCCAGATTATTTCGAGACTGATTATTTTAAATGTTTACTTAAGGATGGCAGAGTACACATAGTTGGACTTATGGATCAAGGGTTGCTACTTAATGAGATAGTAATTCCAACTACAATTGGCTCTGAGCAGGAAGTTGTCATTGGATATGATGCTCTTGAAAGGACTGAATATAATTTTAATTCGGGTAAAGTCGAAAAATATTTTATAAATCAACAAACTGACATAATTTATTCTGATTTGATTGCAAGAAATATTATATTATTTGCACCTTTGCCTAACGAATCAACATCTCTGATAGGAAATATATACATTCCTGAATTTGTTTATGATCAATTTGAAAGTTTATATCCATGGATGAAACACGTTGCTAATGTATCATTCTTATATAATTATCAAAATTCACCAAATAGTGGCTATTATTGGGTAGACAATTTAGAGATAGGGCAAGTCATTAATACTTTTCCTGTTGATCCATTGAGAGAAGGATATGTATTTGGCGGGTGGTATAATGATACAAGCCTTACGCAAAAGTGGAATAGTAGCATTACTAAGTCGTATGAACCAATTAAGCTTTATGCAAAATGGATCCAAATTGATTTTAGTGAAAATGAAGGGATTTAAGGTTTTGCATTTGTTTTAAGGCATATTTAATTCTATTATGGCTTTGAGATTTGTTATATGTCTTGTTAATTCAATAGTTGCTGATTTTATAAAGCAATGAAAACACGTAGCCACTCCTATTCATATAAATGCTATTCTTTTTCTAGTTAAATTCAATGAGTATGTATTTAATTAAATAATAATTTAGCGATGTTAACAAAATTTATTTATCTGTTACCATAATAGCAATTGAAATTAATTTTGTTATTTTTTATCATTATACTTTACAGAGAATAATACTAATTTTAATAGCTTATTAACATATACAAATTTTAATAAATTAATGGAGGGTTAGTGAATTGAACTCATTTATCCATCAAGAAAAACAGGATAAAGTCAAGAACACACTTTATCTAAATAAATTCCTTATCGCTACTTTGATAGTGTTACTTGCTATTTTTACCTTATTCATTGTGGCATGTAAAGATAATAAAGTGCCTGTTGACGGTAATAAAGTGAATACTGCAACAGTGACTTCGATTGAATTAGCCGAGGATTTTTATTCTATATTTTTTATTGGAGATGTATTTCCGTCTAACATAAAAGCTAATGTTGAGTATTCTGACGGGAATTCAGAAATAATTGATGTTACGAATGATATGACTAGCGGTTTTGATACAACCTCTGTAGGGATAAAGACAATAACAATTACTTTCCAAGAAAAACAAACTGAGATTGAAATAACTGTATATAAAGCTATAAAAGATATTAGTTTGAACACAGAAGAAATTGAGGTTGAATATGAAATTGGTGATCAATTCAATTTAGAAAAGGCTAATCTTATTGTCTCACATGCTGATGACACCTTTACAATCATACCAGTTGAATTATGGATGGTAGAAAATTTTAGCACCCAGGATACAGGAAACTTAAAATTTAAAATAACTTTTAGAAGCAAAACCTTCGAAGTTGATTACACAGTGACAGCAGTCTTAGAATCTATAACTTTAGTCAACATCTATCCTGTATTTTTTATAGGTGATGAATTTCCATCTGACCTAAAATTAAATCTTATCTATTTAAACGCTCCTTCAGTTTCAATTGATGTAACTGAAAATATGGCTAGTGGATTTGATACAACTACTCCAGGAAAAAAGAAAGTAGAGATCGCATATAGAAAAGCACAAACAGAAATTGAAATAACAGTATACAAAGCGATTAAAAGCTTTATTTTGGGTGACGATGTAGTTGTTGAATATGAGGTAGGCGACGATATCGATCTTGCTAATACTTATTTAAACATCACACATACTGATGATACTATCACATACATCCCAGTCGAGACATGGATGGTAGTAGATTTTACAACTCTGATCTCTGGAGAATTAGAATATAGTATAAATTTCAGAAATAGGAGTTTTGAAATTGATTATATTGTATCTGGAAAATTTGTAATGAATGAATTTGAAATAGAATTTGATTTTAATACGAAGAAATACGCTGTGAATAAATATGTAGGCAATGCTGAAGTCGTTATAATTCCAGAATCCATTAATGGTTGTCAAATTGGTTATATTGCACCAAACATATTTGATTTGTCAGCAATTCTTAAAATCACAAATTTGACAGTACCTTTCATCGGAGCGACAACTGATGACTATAATTCAAGTTTCGACTATTTCTTTAATTTTGATGATTTATCAAGCTATTTATTAAAAAACGACATGTTTGAATTATATGGCAAAATCACACTCAATATTTCACCAGGGTATATTACTAAGATAGATTCTGGGGACTTTTTATCTGATTATGTAATTGGTACTTTAAACCTACCTGAAGGCATAACTGAGATTGATCAAAATGCTTTCGAGGGTAGTGCAATAAAAAGCATTGTTTTTCCAAATTCTCTAAAAAAAATCGGCAGATATGCTTTTTCAAACACATACGCATTAAGCTATATTGAACTTCCAGAATCGATAGAAGAAATTGGCAATGATGCGTTTTATAATGATTGTCTTGTAATTAAAGTCCCTGACGTTCCGATTCAGACAATAGGTTCAGATGTGTTTGATTCCAAAGCCATGATTATAATCCCTAGCGCCTCCTATTCTACGTATGCAACTAACGATCACTGGAAAGTATACGCTGATTATTTTTATGATTCATCTGATATAAATATAACGGATGATGGTTTTATCATTCTGAGTAAAGACGATAAAAAAATATTATTAAGATGTTCTAGTGACATAAATAATGTAATTGTACCAACAGGAATAACAGAGATTGGAGATTATGCTTTTTACTACAGCATGAATATAACATCGATTGTTTTACCAGAAGGGCTTAAAAAAATTGGAGAATATGCTTTTGCGTTTGCTGGCAATGTCGAATCTATTACAATCCCTGATACTGTTATTCAAATATCAACTAGTGCATTTGAGTCTTTACTAGGTTTAAGGCGCTTATACATTCCAAGCAGTGTAACACAATTAGGAGCATCGTTCTACATACTAGGAATAATAACATTTGAAAGTAATGTACCACCAACGATAACGAATCCTGAATCGTTAAATAATGGAAGCGTGGTTATATTTGTACCAGATAATTATGTTGAAACGTATAAGCTCGCTTGGCCAGCAATCAGTTCTTTAATATATTCAGTTTCATTAGACTCAAGCGATTTCTTAATTATAGATGATGTTTTAATACGTTATCTAGGCAATAGTGAAGACGTAGTTATACCAGATGGGGTTATCTCTATTGGGGCTTATGCATTTGCTTCTGATTTCTATTCAAATTCAAAATTGATCACTGTCACTATTCCTGCAAGTGTTAAGTCAATAAAGGAACTTGTGTTTCTTGGCAATAAGAAATTAGAGAGTGTTATATTTGCTGAAAACAGTCAACTCGAAAGCATTGGTGCATATGCGTTTGTATATTGTTATAATTTGACTACTTTTGATTGGTTGGATAGTATTAAAATAATAGAGACCAATGCTTTTAACACTTCTGGTATCACAGAAGTGAATTTCTCAATTGATAGTGCGATTGAAAGGATTGATGGTGATGCATTTAGTTATTGCTCTGATTTGACTTTAGTTGTGCTTCCAGATTCACTAAAAGTTGGAGGGGCTGATTTGTTTTATAGTTGTTCGAATTTGACTGTTATTTACATGCGATCAGCTGAAGTTAATGATATTACATTAGATAGTGATTGGAATCGAAAAGGATACCAAATTTATCATACAGTAGAATGGGAATATGATTCTGACTAAATCTGTGCATCAGGATAATAATCAAGGCAACACCAAATCTAATTGGTGTTGCCTTATTAAGGGAGCTTTAATTTATATATGATTTGATCAAAATTTTTCTTTATTCTATGACATAATAAAATAACTATATCATTTCACCAAAAATCATAGAATCTGTTTAAATGAGAAAAAAGATAGCGATCTCATTCAATATATTTCAATATTCAGTAAGAGAGATTGCTTATGATGCCTTTCGATGATACTGATATAATTATTAAGTACATTCAACGCAATCCACAATCATTCTTCTTTTAAGGTTAAACACCTTACGTTGTTAATTTTCAGAGGTTGCCATTTGTATTTACATAAAGATAAGAATCATCACCTAAAAATCTTGTTAAAAATATGATTTCAATTGAACATATCAAAAACATTTTAGCTATATGGTAAAATATTAAATATAATATTTTAGAGAACCACTGAATATAAGAGCAGTTCAAGCCCTTATCATCGAGGACGGGCGGACGCTTGATAGCGCGGCGGAACTCGGAGGTGGCGAAAGGGTCGCAAACACTAACCGTTTATATCGGGTGCACATACAAGCACCTCTACTTATAAAATACAAGTCGCTTGCAGTCAAGCCGTTGACGTTCAAAGATTGCTCGTTAAACTATGCTGATTTTATATCCGCCGACACTTCGAAGACATATACGGATCAGGTAATTTTACGTTTTTGAATAGCCACGCAAACTTTTGCGGGTTACCATACTGTCATTTTAAACCAACAGTAAAAATAAATTTCAAGTATATTGCATACTTGTTTGACTCGTCAAAATTCAGAACACAAATACAAAGCAGAGTAAACGGAATAAAGGCATATAGCATAAAAAGACAATCCTAAAATACGCAAAATTTTATTTCTGCTGCTTGAAGAACAACAGTTAATCGGCGACTATCTTGAGGCGAGAAGCGCCAAATTGACGCGATACTTTAAAGCAAGTAAAAAGCTATACACACTATGCGCGAGTATAAAAAATCGCTCACATACGAATACGTCAAGGGTAAAAACGAGTAAAAATGGAGGTAGCACAATGAGAATAATCAAGACGTCTATCTGCTTTTTCGATGATAGAGAGGTTCGCGCAGTTTGGGACGAGCAGGGCTCAAAGTGGTGGTTTTCGGCACTTGACGTTGTCGGGGCGATAAACGGCGAGAGCGACTACAACAAGAACCGAAACTACTGGAAGTACCTAAAAGCCAAAATAAAAAAGAGCGGTAACGAGCTAGGTAGTGCCACTACCCAACTGAAACTGACCGCGCTAGACGGCAAGCAATACCGCTCCGACGCGCTCTGCTCTGAGGACGTGATTTCGCTTGCAAAGTTCATTCCGAACAACAAAGCGACGAAGTTCCTCGACTGGTTTTTATATAGTGACAACACGATTGATGGGCAGAGCAAGAAAAAGGCGTATACCTTTTGGGAGAGTAATTTAATCGGCGACACCGAAGTCGGGAGCGTAAAAGCCTTGCAAAAGATACATGCCTATATATTCGCCGGTTTATGCGATTTCGCAGGGCAGATACGAACCGTTAATATTGCAAAGGGCGGATTTCTGTTCGCGCTCGTGCGTTATCTATCCGACACGCTAAAAACGATTGAGGCAATGCCCGATACGTCGTTTGACGAAATCGTGGACAAGTACGTTGAAATGAACGTTGCGCACCCATTTATGGATGGCAACGGTAGGAGCACGAGGTTGTGGCTCGATTTGATTTTCAAGCGTTCCTTAAAAAAGTGTGTGGATTGGAGCAAGGTAGGCAAGAAAGAATACCTCGACGCGATGCAAAGGAGCGTCACCGATAGCACGGCAATAAAGGCACTTTTGCATGAGGCGTTGACGGACAAAATCAACGACCGCGAGATTTTTATGAAGGGCGTAGACTATTCGTATTACTACGAGCAGGAGGACGACAAATGAATGCATACGCTAAAAATACTAAGACCTTTAAAAATGGAGGGCAACCAAAATGCCTATAAAAGCAGACTGGTTAAAAAAAAGAGGACTACCAAAAGTTGATTTTAGAATACCTTAAAAAAAGAATGGGCACACAGTCCGCGACACGAAGTTTCACTACTCCCTGAGCTTTGCTATTGATTAGGGCCTGCTCATTGCTTTTTTTGGACGCGACCACGGAGAGAAAATGGAGAAGCTCCGCAAGTTTATAAAGACAAACCGGAGGCGCTTATCTAGCTCTCTCGTATTTAACATATCCATATTAAATTTTGATATTTTTTGACATATATCAGTTATAATCCGACAATATTTACGTTTTTTAAAAATATATAATATTAGTAAAATTTCATGATAGCTAGATAGAAAAATAACCATGATGGAGCTAACTATGTCTCTCAAGAAAAATATTCAAAGCTATATTCGTTATAGTAGGCCTAATTATAACTGGAAGGAAATCGCTGTTTATTAGCGTCCAGCAGACGACATGGAGGCAGTGATTTGCATTTAGGGACTGTTGTTGATAAAGAAAATGAGATTTTCTTTAATTGGAGTGGTGAATAATGCCTCCTAAAGCTTGCACTAAGACCTATAATTCTAGCTTTTCATAACCTGAAAATCATGATTTTTTTTAGTTTTTATATGAACAGAGAAGTTATGATTTTTTTAGACTTTATAAAAATTTGTCAAAGAGAAATTTTTCTTCTTTTTTTGAGATAAAAATAGCCGAAAAATGTGCTTTTCCGGCAAAAGGGCGGAGTTATCCTATTTGTGATTAAATTATCCTATTTATGACTAATTTTGTTCTTTTCGAGATTTAGTTTTAGTGCCCTCGACATATCATATGCTCTTGCGTCCATATATTCAATGCCTTGATTATTTTTTTACCTTTGTATCTTGCTTTAAATTGTCTCTTATGCTAAAAACAGTCTCATACGGTGCTCTAAGTTTTTAGGAATCTATCATTGTTTTTATTTTGTGTATTTATGTTGCTTATTTGGATTATCATTGTATGTAGCCATTTTCCTCTGCCTTTTGCTTTAGCCCTAAATATCCCTTATATGCAACAATTACTCCAGATTTAGGTAATATTGGCTCTGCCGCTTTTGTCTAGCACGCTATCAGATGTTATTAAAACATCAATGATTAATCCTGATCCTATATCAACCAGGCCAAACGCATGAAAGCCTAAATGTTAAAATTAACATTAGAAAAATGTCAATATTTATATTTTTTATGCCTCACAGCCTCTAATTCTTTCAATAATTGTTTTAGATACTTAAAATAATACATTTTGCTTAAATAACAACGGCTTTTTTCTGTAAATCATAAGAAAACATCCTTATTTTTCTGATTTAACCTGTTTTTTTTTGACATACTTCACCTCTCTTTAGCTTACACCGTGAAGATTCGTGATAATGCAACACAGCAATTTTGAAGGGTATTTAATTAGCAGTAGATTTAATAGCTAGAATATATCAAGATGATAGGATTAACACAATTCATTTAAGACTCATTTAAAACCCATTTGTATTGACAATAGAATTGTATTACAATATAATTATCATAGCATCTTTATATTTAATCATGGAGGTTAGA
>JAIRMA010000074.1 GCA_031259085.1 Christensenellaceae bacterium | reverse complement strand
TATTTCATTTGACTTTTTCGGGGTTCGTGTTTGATTTAAAACCAATTTGTTTTCGCTACACCAAGCAGACACTATATAGAAATTTTCATCACCTTTTTTATGCGCTGATTTAATGCATTCCAATCTATACTAACAAAATCTCCTTCGTTAGATTCTCTCAAAGACTTTACAAAATTTATAAAGCAGCTTGAAAATTTTTCGGGATCACAGGACGCCATAACTCGTTTTATTGTATCATGTGACGGAATCCCATTTTTAAGATCCATGCCTAAATTTTTTCGTAAATATTTAATCTTACTTTTCAAAAAGGATTCAATATCTATAAAACACTTACATGAACAAGCTATTGCAATGATGCACATTACAATTATATCTGTTAGCAGATGTTTTATTTTACCTTGTTGACGGTTACCATCTAACTCAGCAAAGTATTTAGCTAATTTCATAGCTGATTTCATATACATACTCCTTAGTATAAATTTTTAAATTACGATGACAAAAGCGAAATTACTCTATATTTTGCCATTAAAATGAATAACAAGTTGACTAATAAGTGTGTCACAAATTTAATTATTTGTCACATAAAATGACCCGATATTTACAATATAATAATATAATATACTAATTAAATCAAATGTAATTTTGGCAAAAAAAACATGAGCTATTCATTTCAAGAAAAACTATGCCTATACTTGTATGTTTGAGTTTAAAAATTTGTATAGAAGTTTTCATGCGTTCGCCCTGGTAATTTTATGTATGAACTTATGAGTTTTTTAAACAGGGTAAAATTGTCTATTCATACATAAAAGAGTATCTATATTCATGTATTTAAATCTTTTAACTGAGCCTTATATAACATTTTATAAACTATTTTAATATAAGGATAACATTGATATGGATCATGATTTGTTAGTGCATTGAATGATTACCATTTTAATGTCATGAATTGATGATTAGTTTACTAGATTATATTTAAGACATGAATAATGATATAATTATCAAAGGTAGCAGTTATTTTGTTTTTATTTAACAGCTACTTTTATTACTGTAGGATTGCAAATTGGTGAAATATTATGCAGTTACAAATTAACAAGATACTGTATTATGGATCTATATAAATCAATAATACTTAAATAATATTTAAGTACTTATGACCTGGATTTAAACTTCTCTATCTAAATCAAATCCTAATTCGCTACATAGTTTAATTAGTGCTTTGGATGGATTAGTGGTATACCATTTACTAGAGTTTCCTAATTTAAATTTTTTAATTGCATTAAAACGAAATAGTAAGTCATTAAAAGTATATTTGTTAGTTAGACCCTTATTTTCTAGTATACGAGTTATTCTATTATAGATAATTATTGAAATACAAGAAATAAAGCCCCAAGCTTGAAATTCATGTAAATATAAAAAATGATCCGAATTGTCTTGAAAATAACTTTTAAGTTTGTCAAAATGTGTTTCCATTTTGAATCTCAACAAATAAGTCTCAAAAATTTTCTCAGGTGTACCTTTCACATTTGTTCTGAATGTTATATTATCTGGCTTAATATATGAATGTTGAAGTCTATCATAAAAAGAGTACTCCGATTTATCAGATTCAGTTTTGGCATCGTTATAAATAATAATCCTATATTTACCTTTATCAAGTTCTTTTGCAATTACAAGATTATCGTTATATACAAAACTGCTGAGAATGCCCTTTGCCTCCATTAATTCATTATCTGAGTCATCAACGGCACTTCGGGTTAACGGGATAATATAATTAAATTTATTTGACTCAAGCAATTTAAAACTATCAGAAGCGGATTCATCCAAATGACCGTATAAGAACTCACGACTACTGTCTGACCCAAAATCGGCATCAGCTAAAAAAGTGTAGTTGGTTTTTAAATGCTGCGCCTTTATTGCATCTTGAATATCACTAACTTTGGGGATTGTACCTTCAAAGCAAGAGAAGAATAATGGATCAGGTATAGGATCTGTGGAGAACATAAAAATCATGTTTAATTCTGGTTCCCATGAATGCCCGTGAAGATATATGTTACCGAGGCGCATTTTTTTATGTGTAGAAAAAATCTCGGAACCATCAATTATAATATTGTCTGATTTGGGATACATTTTCTTCATGAATTTATTTATGTTCTCTTCATTGCCTATTTCATATATTAAATCATCAAGTTCATCATCAGAAAAATTAAGGTTAGGAATTTCTTGAGAAACAAATGAGTGTTCATACTCAGATTCTAGAATTGATATATCACCACAATTCATAACCATGAATAAACTCATCACGTAAATAGAATCTGCTGTTATTGGATCATCATAAGCTTTAGATAATAGTTTACGAATATCCTTAGTAATAGATGATAAATAGGGAAAAAAGCCATAAGATTTAATATCAATATTGTCATATTCAAGATACTCTGGAGGTTCATCTAAAGGTACAAATCCATCTGGAGTAATAACACCTAAACAAATTCTATCCATTGAAACATCATCAGGCATTTCCATTTCATCTAAATCGATTTCATCATCTAAAAAATCATCAGGCATTTCTGATTCAGCATCTTCAAAAAACGAAGGATCCACTGCATACAAGTAGTATTTGTCATTCTCAAATACTATTTCATATCCTTCTGTCTGATATTCTTTTACCCAATCTGGAAAATCCATGACAATATCTCCTAATAGTTAAGCTATTTTTAAGTTCATTAAAAACGTTAGGTCTAATTGCATGTACAATGAAACTTTAATAATATTTAAATTAATGTGTATTTTAGATTAAGCCTGCAGCACTTAAAACGTCATTAGTATAGGCACGCATGTTAATTTCATCTGTGTTTGATGGATTAAAAGAAACCTTCAACCCAATATTTATAGGGTTAACTTTTATTTGAGAGAGACGTGCAATTATTGATGGAACTGCTTCCCCACTCCAACCAAAAGATCCGAATACTCCAATCGGTTTTTTTACTGAGTTAATCGCATCAATATGTGCTAAAAGATTCCATACTGGTGGCACAGCATCTCTATTAATAGTAGGTGATCCAATAAAAAAACAATCAGATTCATTCATCAGTTTAATCAACTCATTGATATCATTTTCAATAATATCATATGAATTAGTAATTGAATTAGGCACATTTTTCCTAATTTCATCTACTGCAAAGTTTGCAAGTTTTCTAGTAAATCCGTACGCACTACAGTAAAAAACAGGTATTGATTTTGGATTAGCGTTTAGTTGAGTACTTAATTCTTTATATGTTTTAATTGCATAATCCAAAAAACCATTACTTGTTAATATCGGACCGTGGCTAACGCATGCCATGTCAAATGATAGTTGCTCTAATTTATTAAGTCCTTCTAACACATATTTTTTGAATGGTGAAAAAATATCGGCATAATAATGTAAGAATCCATGCTTGTATTTCTCAGCATAATGTATTTTACTGTCAATGGTTGCATCCTCACAATAATGTGCCCCTAAGAAATCACAGGTGAATACCGTAGATAGAGATTTACAGTACGTAAACATTGTATCAGGCCAGTGCAAAAAAGGCGCTAGTATGAATTGTAGTGAATTCTTGCCAAGGTTAATGATATCACCAGTTTTCACAACTCTATAATTAATATTTGGATTATTGGTTATTGATTTAAGATAAATAGAAGCAGGCAAGCTACATACAACAGTTGCATTTGGACAAAGTTTTACTAATTCGTTTAATGATCCACTGTGGTCTGGCTCTGTATGGTTAAGAATTATATAATGAATCTCATCAAGACTGATGATATTTTTAATGTGCTCAACATATAAATCAAAAAAACTATGATGAGCGGTTTCAATTAATGCGTTTTGATTATCTTTAATCAAGTAAGAGTTATATGTTGTCCCATAATCCGTGCGCATTACTATGTCAAAAACACGCAGTGTTGGGTTTTTGACACCTAAATAAAATAATCCTGGTTTAATTTCAGAAGCGTTCATAAATTCCTTTTTAATTCACTTTCAAATATAATTATGGCAACAACAACCTAACAGCTAATGTGCTATTTTAAAAGCAAGAACATATTAATAAAGTGACGCAATTTAAGGAGTTATAGAACTAAATTGCTAAAAATAGTTAGTGGTTTATTCAGGATAAAACTCACTTTTTCCCATGCCACACATTGGACAAGTATAATCATCATGAACATCTGCCCATATTGTGTTAGGTTCAATCCCATTATCAAGGTCACCTTGTTCTTCATCGTAGATATAACCGCATACTGAACAAACATATTTTGCCATATTATTAACCTCATATATGCTAATTGATTTATAGAGTGCTTAAATTTAATTCTATACAAACATTATATCAAAAAAAACTAGTTAAGTAAACTAATATAAAGATGAAATATAACCTATAATCTAACGAGTTCATATAACTGTTAATACTGTAAAGGCCCTTAAAAAGCATTTCGATGTTGATAGATACAAATTAATTATTAATTTCAATTGATGAGATATTTGAACTTAAATTAGTCCCTTAATAAAGAGATAAAATATATAGAAAAAAATATTTTATTTTGTAATTTTTAAGAGTAATTAATAAACACACTCGCTTGTATCAAAGGAATTGGTATTGTTAAAGGCAGAGATCAATTTAGCAAATAATATTAAAAAAAAAGGGGGGGGGTTATCGCTATTTTATTATGATATTTTAGAAGTTAGAATCAAATTAAGGATAACCTAACTACTTTATACATTGTTATTTTATAATGCTTAGTCTTTATATTTGTTTATTTATTTAATGTAATATGAGTAAAACTCAGATTAAGATAGTTGTTTTAGACACATTATTAAGGCTCTGGTTTAATAATTACAGACTTGTTTTTTAGAATATAATTTATAGCGGATGCAATAGTCATGATAACACTTAGCACGAAAACTATGACACCTATATAAAAAATTGGTTTATTGAATATAAGATTATCAGTTTCAACAGATATTATTAACAGGGGTACTGATAAATATTGTAGTAGGGTCTTTAATTTTCCTAATTTATCGGCGGCTAATATGAGATTATGACTTGCGGCAATTTGTCTAAATGCGGCTATTATAAATTCTCGTGATACAATAATAATGGTAGCAATTACGCCGTATGGTGATGGAATAACACCCTTATCAATTACTAACATAAGCATAGATATTACTAATACCTTATCAGCAATAGGATCGAGCAATTTTCCAATTGTTGTAACCTGTTTTAATTTGCGAGCTAAATAACCATCAAAAAAGTCAGTAAATGAGGCAATCACAAATACTATCGCCGAAATCAAATAAGAATATGGAAAAACTATCAAGAATATAATCATAGATACGATAGTCAGAAATATCCGTGATATAGTTATTTTGTTTGGTAAATTCAAATAGCACCTTTTTTATATTGAGAATTGGTTATAATCTATTATATCAAAATATATTATAATAACAAAAAAATTTTATGTTTTATTCTATGATCAAGTTTTCTTAAGAGTAAATAATTGTAAAAAGTCAGTTAATAAAGAGTAAATCATTTTTAGTACTATGAGGTTTAATGAACTATTGAATATTTGGAGTTAAACCTTTGTATCTAATGATAAAAACATACTATACCTATTTAACAAATTAGTGGAATAAGCTTTTAAAAGTAGATGGAGATGACAAATTCACTTGTTTAGAGTCATACTGCAGTGTGATAATTTATGTCATTAACTAATAACTTTGCGCACTTATTAACTATAGCTCACGGTTTTTTTGTATCCCTATAAATTATTTTATCTGGGACACTTAATTTTAAGTTTTTAATAATTAGATTTGCTTCTTTTTGTGCTTCACTTGTTGTAATTTGATTCCCATGGACTGTAGCTTTAATACTTCGCATATTTTGTAAAGCTTGAGTTGCAGGAATGGATGCAAGCTTTTTTCTTTGCTTTAATTTATTCTTAATTGTTATAAGTGCTAGTGTTGCGATGAATGATATCAACAAATGACCTTGGAAAGTTTTTATCGTATGAGTTCTGAGTGGCAAAGAAGCCGTATCATTTTTTAATACATCAAATATTTGTTCTATAGTTTGTCTCAAGTAATACAGTGGCATAACATTGTCACGTTCTAAAGCTTCAGATGAAACCAAAATAAAGTAACCAAAATCTTCTTTATTTGCCATCTTTTTAGGATTCCGTTTCTCCTTGTTAGCTAATTTCTTAAGAGCGTATGCTTTTTGTTCTGAACTCATCCTGTCAAAATCTATTGTAATATATAAATAGCACTTGATATTATACAAAGTGAATTGTACTTCCTTCATAAAAAGCAATCTGTCTCCATACTTAAGACTATATTGATCACTAAGAAGATCTTTACCGTGTTCTGCAATAAGTTGTTTTGCAAGAGTATTATGGGGCATTCTAAAAATAAACGATATATTGCTGTCTTGCAATTCTTTAACATTTGTCTCTGAACAATAACCAGCATCCAATATGCTGTGTTTGATATTCATATTTTGTCCTTTAAGTTCATTTATGGTTGTCCTTAAAGTGCTAACATCAACAACGTTGCCTGCAACATATCTGAAATAAACAGGCATGCCAGTATTTCGTTCTACAACATATATTAAACGAGTTTGTTTCTCTATAACCCCATTATGATTAGAAATTTTAGCATATTCAAAATCTATATTGTTATTTAACGATGTACTATCAATTAAAACATTTTCAGATATTCCTGGTAGTGATTTAAGATATGTAAAATATAAATAAAAAAATATCTGTTTGGTTTCTTCTGTCCCTAGTCTCTTTAAAAACTCACTAATTCGTGCTGTCTGTAATTCAGCATTAGGATACAAATAGCGTGCG
>JAIRMA010000029.1 GCA_031259085.1 Christensenellaceae bacterium | reverse complement strand
ACATTTGAGGGCGATGAGAACAATGAGGCTACCACACTAACGTACTACTTTGTCATAGAGGATAATTCAAATTCATATTTTTGGATTATTATGACTGGCTCAGTAGTTCTATTAGGTTTAATGGCAATTATAATCGCAATGAAACATAAAAAACGTAATAGATAATAGGACCATTATATTAGAAATTTCAAAAGGTCACTTGTGTTTAGTGACCTTTTGAAAACGAATAAGTTATGTTTTAATGATTAACTAACCATAATAACTGACTTCAAATCGCAAAACGATGGTATTTTGACCGTTATAGAATTGTTTAAAGAAACGTGTGATTTACATACTATTATTTGCTAATTTCTGTGAATTGTTATTTAAAGGATGGTTTAATATAAAATCAGTCATCACTTTTTTGAATAGTGAAAATCCGTGTTACATTAAATTTTATCGAGATCAACGTCACTTTGAATGAATAGAGAAATCTTGAATGAAATTTATAGTGTTAACAGTTAATTAGTAATTATGTATTAGAGATTCGATGTACTCTATCTCATCATCTGATAAATTATATAACTTATAGAATTCCTGATCAGTGTATGCACGGTCCTCACCTGTGGGTTTTATTACTTTTATATTTGTGATAAAATTCCGACCCTTACCACCTAAGGCCCCAACATCTTTGAATAATAGTTTAAACAAATTGCAATTGAAAAAAGAACATAAAAAATTAATATATTCACCCGTAATAATAAAGCATGTATTAATTACGATGTATCCATCATTATCGACAACAGCATTCATGCGATCACTAATCCTACGATATATTATTTTTGGTTTAAAAAATTCATTCATATATGCACAATCTCTTAAATTGTATGGGGATTTACCTTTATCAGATCGCTTTTTAAGTTTATCTAGATACTTGTCAAGGTGTGTCATTACTACTGGGTAGTCATTAATATTAACAGCAGGGATTCGGTTATGTTGATCATCATAATAGCCGTTATGAGTCGTGATCAAATATTCGTTTGCAAAATTAATCTTCTCCTTATTTATATCTCTACCTCTCAAAACAGGTGTTAATATTTCATCAGATTGTGGATCTTTAGAAATAATGCGCTGTCGTACATCTCCTTTTATAAGAAATGCCTTGTCATAGGCAGTTTTTATACCACTATATACAGATATTCTCCATTCCCTCAATGTTATTGCATTTGTATTTAATTTTTTTCTAATTGAAAACTCGATAGGTGTTAAAATTGTAAATAATTCATTTTGCTTTAATTCACAGACATTAGATTTAGTTTTAAGAAAATTTTTGAGCAAATTTAAGTTGAGTTTAGTATGATCTAGTGTTCTTGTAGATAAGGAATATGGTGCGTTTTTAATTGTAATAATATTTGTAGCAACCGAGGCACTAGAAAATCTACCAGGGCCTAAATCAATTAGATTAATTGGATCATAGTTCTTTAAAAAAAGGTTGCGAAGCGGCATACCATATCCAGATTTAATCCACACGTTGCTAGTTATATAAGTAAGATATCCATTATCCTTAAGTAGTTTTAAACCACGTTCATAAAACAAGCAATATAAATCAGCACTTCCAGTGTATGTTTCATATATAGGGTTCTTCTTACTAACAATCATTTTTGAAATTACTTTTGGATCAGATTTTGACAACTTCTGCAGAGTAATATAAGGTGGATTAGCGATTACAATATCAAATCTATCTAAGCCAAACATCCATTTAGGATCAAACCATTCCGTTGCAGTATTAGTGAATGGGGACCATGACACTAATTGATGATAACGCGTATTTTTCTCTAAATTATGTTTTTTAATAGAATCTCTCATTTCATTAGTGATAGTATCATATTTTTCTCGCAATTTGTTTCTATCCCCTGGTTGAGCAGAAAAATACTTTTTTCGAAGAGTTTCTAAATCACATTCATGTTTGACATTGGTAAATAATGATGTTTGTCCGTCAGGATTAAGAATAATAAGGCTGTTAGCTACGACAAATTTGAATTCTAAATTAGGCAATGGATTGATGCCTCGATTATCTTTAAAATCTGATACTTTCTCTTCTATTATTATTGACAAAAAGCAACGTAGTTTTGCAATCTCTATAGCTATAGGCTGTATATCAATGCCATGAATTGAATTTTGTATAACAATTAATTTTCTGATATAATTAAAAAGACCTGAATCAAATTTTTTCTTAAGTTCATCAACAACTAGGTTTGGTACATTTGTGCATACTTTATCAAACCATAGATTTGAATCAGGATCAATTTCCTCTAGAAGATACACTATTTTTTGAAGCAAACCAATTGGGAACGCCCCTGACCCGCATGCAGGATCCAAAATAGTTATATTGTATAATAGTGCTACGATGTTCTCTCTCTCTCTCTCTCTCTCTCTCTCTCTCTCTCTCTCTCTGTATTATCAAAAATTTGATCTTTTGTTGACCATAGTTTTTTGACTAGTTCTTCTTGATCTGGAGTTCTATGATAACTTATTAGTGCATCTAATTCATCCTCACTTAAGTTAGTATTACTCTTAAGATATTCAAGCAACGTACTGTCAACCATAAAATCCACAATTTCTCTATGAGTGTAATATGATCCAGTTGATTTTCTTACTGTTTCTTTAGTTTCTGGATTAATTTCTGCAAGCAAGTTTTCAAATATTCTACCGAGCATTTCCGGGTCTATTGATATTTCCATGTCGTACGAAGTATTTTCATCTACAGTAAAATTGTAGGATTCTAGAACACTATAGAAATTGGAAAACCATTGATTGGATATTTCAATTTTCACATTTTTTTGCTTAGCACTTTTAATGTTTTTTGATGTATAATAATCATCATCGTTAGGATTAAACAGCCCCCCATTAAGGTAAGGAATTTTACAAAAATGCTCATTACTTTTAAAAGGCTCCACTCTATCATCAATTTTAGTATTCAAAATTTCGAAGAATAAAGGTTCAAGTACAGAGTGATAATAATCTGGATGCTTTTCAACTGCATTTTTAGAGATTAATTCATCAGGTATTAAAGGACAACCCGCATCACTTTTTTTATGTTTTAAGAAAAAACAAAATATTATCCGTCCAATCAATCTCACTGAAAATTCGATCCGATTATTATTATTATTATTATCAAGATCACAATTAATAGAATCATCAAGGTTCAAATATTTAATAGAATTAGGACCAGGCTTTGTGAGTGTCTTAAAAGAGTTATATATTTCTTTGTAAAATTGGTCATTAACTAACTTTAACGAAAATCTAGATCTTAAATCCTCAGAAGTTTTAATTGGATTTTTATTCTTTATTAATTGATTATAAAAAGTCTTGGTTTTAGCATTATCACCTAATATGTATGAATAACTTCTTGGATCAGAAAAAACAGATTTAATACCTAATCTATTATCTGCAGATTCTAATTTAATTGTTAGAAGTGATAAACGATAAGTTTTGCGATCTGCGCTCACAAATGCTACAAGAGTATTAGTTTTCACAAGATTGTCTAAAAATCTAAACATATCTCTGGTTATACTAATTCTTCGGACTTCTATATTTTTAGCTAGATTAACTTCAAAAACGTGTAAATCATCAAAATTATCTATTATCCCTAGTTTATAGACTGATTCAAATAAATCTGACTTAGCCTTATATTGAATTGGTGGGCTTTCCTCTAAATAGCTGTCATTCGGAAAAATACGTCTTATCAGATTATTTAATAAGCTACGGCTATATTCATTCTGAAAAGTATTAGCATCTTCTAGTGTCATAATTAGATCTCCTAACATTTTAATAATTTTTATTATAATTCTTTGTGTTCAAACACAGGAACGAATTTTCAATAATAGATTTTCATAAATTACCCATCTAATCACATGTGCTGTAAACAATCAGAATAAAAGTGTATTTAACAAGGGAGTTTAGTCAAGATAATAATCAGTTGTCATTGTTGCACTCCATTCTCTTAAATTCCTCAGTAAACATAATAATTTCCTGTTCTGAATCGAAATTGTTTGCTTTTTCAATTATATTGTTTACATAACACACAGGTATTATTTTTTGCATGTCATTAATTCTTTCTTGAATACTATTAAAACGCTTATTTTTGTTTATATTTGCAACATATTGTAATTCGTGATCACATAAGTCGCTATATATTTCAATAGCATTGCATAATGAAATGATATAATTCTTCTGATCAGGAGAAATATTTGGATTAATACATATATTTTTTAGTATCTTAATTGCCTTGCTCTCTTGATTACTATTTGTAGTTCTAGGTTTTACATTTTTCAAAGCATCGCATAAACATTTAAAGTTTTCTGCCATTTCTCCATCAAAAGCATAGCTTCTTTCATCTCTGTCAGCTTTAAAGTACTTTAGTGCTGTTTCTGAGCTAACAAATTCGACGTTGCCTCCATTAGTTTTAGCAGCAAAGCGAGCATTCGATCCTTTTTTTGCAAAAGATACCATCATTTCTTTTTTGTTATCTCTTACAATTCTTGTTCGCTCTGGTATTTTCTTTTTTAAATTTTCGATTATTTCGAAATTATTTTTTATGGTGTTATATTCATTTATAAACTCTACGTCCCAACTTTTATCTGATAATTTACTATTTTCTTGTTCATATTGATCTTTAAAAAAACTAGTAATTTCTTCATTCTGTGTCAATACTTTAGTATCGTTACCAGCAACCTGGTGTATTATGTGCATTTTTAGGTTTGTTATCCCTTTTGTATATATTTCTTTTTCGCCTATTGCAGTTGGGAACAAGTTATAAATATAAATTTTGTCAAAAACCATTTTATTAATACGGTTTATTCGCCCTATTCGTTGTATTACAACTGTAGGGTTATATGGTATATCATAGTTTATTATTACACCTGCTCTATTAAGATTAAAACCCTCGCTCAATGCATCAGTGGCCACAACTATATTATAATCATTGCGGCTCATGCTATATGATGCATCGAAATTTGAGGATACAGTTATATTATCATCTTTACTGGAACTACCTGTATAAAGCATTGATTTTAACTTAAGGTTATTTAATTCGCGGTTTACATAACTTGCTGTGTCAGCAAATGAGGAAAAAACAACAATTTTTCGATCCTTATTCTCAATGAATAATTTCTTAATTTTCTCAAGTACACATTTTAACTTCATGTCTGATATATTGATGCCACAATCAAACCAATTGTTATATATTTCCTTTAGTATATTCAAATCGTTTTTAAGTTCAACATGATATAAATCAGAAAAATATTTCTTGGGAATTTTAATATTCTTAGTTTTCACTCCATTATTGGTGTCTTTGATATCTAGTGTTGGTTCATCGTTATCAAACTCGTAAAAAATTTGTTCCTGGTTTAAACTAGCTTTTTCAAGATTATATATAAAATTTCCTTCGTCATAATTTTTCAGGATTAATTCATAATTTCCGATATGATTTATTAATGTTTTCTTAAATGCCTCTTGTGAGCTTTCAAATCTTATAACTAAACTGCGTTTAATCAAATCTATTAAATTGGCTTGCCATTGATCATTAGATATATCAATATATGGAAAATCTTTTTGGAACTCATGTAGCATTTCGATTTTAATGTAATTAAGTGGATTATATCTAGCTGCAGTAAAGCAATTATCTATTTTAACCAGTGTATCAGTATATAGATCGGCAGTAGCTCCTAAATCATACTCAATCAATTCTGGGCCAATGACTTCTGGAAATTGAATAGTTTGTTTTTTTAAGTCATCTGCATATTCTTTTATTTCTGCTATATCAATTCTTGTCCTCCGAATTGTAACTGGTGTTAATAATAATCTTAAACTCATGCTTATTTCATTAAGTTTCTTTTTTGCCGATACTGTTAACTCTTTTTTTGCCTCATCATAACAGCTTTTGTAATCCTTTATTAAATCAGCGAATCTATCACTTAAATTTCCTTCACAATTAATAGTAGATATGTTTGGTATCTGAAATAGTTTTATTAACGAGTAAAGGTCTTCTGGTCTGTTGTTATATGGTGTGGCCGTTAATAAGATGACTTTATTCTGTGGATGAGAACGTGTTAATTGGTGCAAAAACATATATGATTGGGTCTTTTCGTTTCTATATCTATGCGCTTCGTCAATTATAAATAAAATTGGCGATTTAGATTTCATATATTTTTCATGTATTGTTTCTATCATTCCTGAGCTTTCGACTATTGCCCTGGGTACGCGAAAGTCGCTAACATATTCATCCCATTGATTTTTTAAATTAGGAGGGGCGATTATGATAGTCTTGGATACATTAATATAATTATTGGCGATTGCCGAGGCAATAATAGATTTACCAAGACCAACTACGTCCGCAATAATTACTCCATTATGTTTATCAAGACAATCAATTCCAAATTTTATTGCATAAGTTTGATACTGTAAATCGAGATATTTTTGATTAGTAATTTCACTTGGTGTAACTATTTGCAACTGATCTAGTGATCCATACAATTCATGTAAAACTCGTACATATATTTCGTATGGGGATGGCTGTGAGAATAACCAAATTTTGTTTTCAATTTCACGTGTAAAATCAACATTATTTTCTTCAGTACATATATCAATAGCATTTGCAGAAGTCCAATCAGTTTCAAATTTCTTTAAAAACTGCTCACGAAATTCATTACTCTCAAGTCGCATATTTAGTTCGCCTTGTTTTAATAAACCATTATAGGTAAAATTTGATGAACCCATAAACACAGGACCAGGGATTCGCCCATTTTCATTATATTCTTGTTTTCTTGTTATGATATAATATTTAGCATGATCTATTTGACTTGTTAATTTGATTTCTAGTGACCCATCTCTTAGTTTATCAAATAATAGTTTGAATGCCTTTTGTTGATTAGGAAAATCAAAAACGTCCTCTGAAATTTTGGATTTATTGAACATATCTACAAAGCTTTTTATGTATTGATCTTTTTTCTTAGAATTATTATATAATGAATAATCGCGATCAGCAAATGAAGCTAGCTCGATGTCTTTTCCTTGTCTAACTAAATTAGTAATTCTATCAACACACTTGGGATCAACAAAATTACCAACCAAAATTCTAAGTTTAATATCTTTTATTTTGTCGACTAACAGCACAAATCCTGAAAAATAGAAAAAAGCTGTAGCAATATCGATGCGTTCTGCATGTTCTAATGATGCTTCTAATTCTTTCTGTAGTGTTTGATCTTGATTGTCTATTAAAGATGATGACAATTGTGATAGTAATGGCATTTATTCTCCACTTGGATATGATTTTTATTAATAGTAAATATAGTTAGATAAAATAATTGCATTATTAATTATGATCAACAATTGCTGTTAAAATTAACACTTATCTAATAAAAGCTAGAGATTACCTAACGTAGCATTGCTAAAATTATACAATATAACGATACAAAATTCAAGAATATATCATAAACATCCGTATTTGTTTTGGATACTAATTTATTAATGCTAAAACACAAACCAATGACATAAAGAATCTAACAGCTAATACAACATTTTGTATTTAGTTGTATAATTAGTCCTTTTAATCACCTTCATCAACTAAATTAAATATTAACTACATTTCATTGATATTGATTTAATTTAAGTCATCGAAGAAATCGTCATTATATTCTATAGTCAATTCAAGTTCCTTTTCAACATTTGTATAATTAGCGCTAAACTTAGGGTAATAATCAACAGTTGCCTCATCATCTAGATAAATCTCAAATTTTTTATCTTCGCTCCATGCAAAAACGATATTAGCCATTTCACCTGTTTTTGTTTTAGCAGTACTTATACCATTTAAGAGAATGAGTCCCTGAAGTTCATATATAAAATGCATACTGAGTTTTTCCATTCAAAATGGAAGTATTGACTAGCATCAATTATTTTTTCATCTACAGGTGTTCTAGTAAATACCAATCTACCAAAGTCTTCGCCAAATAGTGTAATAGTCTCATCACTGGATTTGATAATATTATGCCCTAGCGTGATCGAGATCAATTCTTTAGCTTCGAGGCTAGTAGTGGATCATCATTGAATAATGATATGCGAATAGTAATCCCGATATAGCAAAAAAAAAACAGCTTTTCGTGATTTTCTATTGATAGCAATATTACCAACACCCTCAATATTTATTCGAGGATAGAAATTCAATTTTACCACTTATATCCGTATATTTAACAAGAATATAGTCGTGTACTTTATACACATGCATGCAGGAATCTAAAAGAAAACAAAATATAAAAACAATAAAGATACATATAAAACCATTTGCAATCCATGTTTTTATCATAGAACATTCACCCCATTATCCATCCTTTAATAAATCTATATATACCTTCTCTCGGATCATATATGAATTCAAAGAGATTTTTAGTTCTAAATACCACTTTACTATCCGTGCTTGCATCGTAAACCAGATAATTTATTGACAAAAGCATTTGGAGTGCAACGATCTGCAATTAGAAAACACCTGGCAAATATTTTAAAAAAAACGAAATTTGACGGAGAAGTGGTATGTTCCATTTTGGAACTACCCACTCCCCACGGAGCAATAGAAAATAAAACTCAAATATTAATAAAAGTTTTATAACCTTGACGCTATCATTAGGTGTGGTATCGTGTCAATTCGGTTAAGGCAACACACTTTAGAATAAGGCAGACACAACTCCTAAAAGAGTATATGCAAAAAGATTTTCAGCTTGATATAAGGATTAAAACAAAGCGAAATGATTTTAATAAAGTTTACTTTAGTGAATTGTTGGAACGCATGTGTTCAATTATGGCAAGTGAAGGCGTACATGGTTAAAAATAATGGGCATGCAGTTGCTAAAAGGTAACACAATTAAAATACATAGTCAACTTTAATATATTTAATACAGCATATTTAAAACAGATTCGATGATTGTAATCTTAATAAATCTAAATTAAATTTGGCATAAAAAAACTATAAATAATGCTAAGCCTTTGACAATTCACAGAAAATAAAGAAAAACTTAAAAAATACATGGAAAATAATAATGAATAATTTGAGAAATGACAGCAAAATTGATGGCAATATTTAGCAATAGTGTTGTTTTTTTTAAAAAACCAGGAGGTTTGGATGTCCCAGCTCTATAAAATGCCAATATTGACATCCGCTTTTGTAGACAGATAAAACTTCAAGTAATAATTGCATATAAAAACATTTCAATCATCTTGAAACTGTGTAAAAGTTTTATTTAGTCAATGGACTAATCGATTAACTGAAAAAAAATGGAATTAAAGTTAAATTAGTAGGTAATTATTAATTTTAGTAAAGAACCGTTTGGGTATTACTTAAAGGATTTCGATGTCGTATCAAAATGATATTTAGCTTAGCAAACAAATGTTTCCTAAGAGTGTATTTCATAGATTTAAAGTTTATCAAAAACCAACTGATTTAGTGGAAAAAAAAACCTAAAAAAAATATTTTTTCATAAATTATGTTGAATCTATGGTAATATGTGGAATTATGTGGTATAATAAAATCACTCAAATTTTATGGAGGCATTTGTGCAGGGATTTCAAGACGTTGTTTTAGATGAAAAGTATAGATTACGTATTCCGACGAAATTTCGAAGCGAGCTTGGGAATAACTTTGTTATTTTACAAGGCAATGACGAATGCCTGAGCATAATGAGCGCTAGTGCTTTTGAAAAATTTAAGGCGCCGCTGATGCAAATTCCACATAGTGATAGACAGGCTAGGAGTGCGGCACGCGCGATTCTTGGTACTGTTGATGTTCCTGATGAGGATAATCAAGGTCGATTTGTAATACCAGCGGAGCTTAGAGCTATAGCAGGCATCGAAAAGAAAGTGCGGCTAATAGGGTTTTTGGACACACTAGAAGTTTGGGCTGAAGACAAACTCAGCAATATAGATTTTGCGAAACCTGGGAGCGTTGCTCGCGCTAGTGACATATTGGCAGACAACGATTATAGTTACTAGTGGAATTTAAGCACACACCTGTACTATTTAAGGAATGCATTAACCTTTTAAATATAAAAGAAGATGGCATTTATGTAGATTGTACTGTAGGTGGGGGCGGGCATTCATTAGGAATAGTTGAACGGTTAACTACTGGTAGACTAATAATAAATGACGTTGATGATGAGGCATTAATAGCAAGCAAAGCAAAACTGTCAAGATATATGGATAAGATTTCTTCTATTAAAGGTGAATTCAAAAACATAGTTGAGGGTTTAGCAAAACTAGGCGTTACAGAAGTTGATGGATTTCTGATTGATCTAGGTATTAGTTCACATCAAATAGATGATAGCTCACGTGGGTTTTCATATATGCAGGATGCGGCTCTAGATATGAGGATGGATCAGACATCTAATTTTAGTGCATATAATGTGATTAATGAATATTCAGTTGATTCGTTAACTGAGATTTTTAGAGAATATGGGGAAGAGAAGTTTGCATTTAGAATTGCGAATGCAATAGTAAAAAAACGCGAGAAAAAAAAGATAGAGAGCACAAAAGAGCTTGCAAGCATTATAATTGAGAACTACCCAAAAAAGTTTGACGGTGGGCACCCAGCTAAGCGATGTTTTCAAGCGATCAGGATAGAAGTTAATGATGAGATAGACAACTTAAGTATGTCTATCTATTCAATGGTAAAAATATTAAAAAGTGGCGGTCGGATGGCGATAATATCGTTTCATTCATTAGAAGATCGTATTATAAAAAAAGCGTTTAAAGATCTTAACAGTGATTGTGTTTGTGATAAGAGCTTACCAATCTGTGTTTGTGGGAAAACGCGTGAAGTAGTTATGATAACTGGGAAGCCGATTACGGCAAGTGAAGATGAACTAATAGTAAACCCACGATCTGCAAGTGCCAAGCTTAGGGTCATTGAGAAAATTTAACCTCGAAATATGAGGATTTAGGAGCTACCTTATGAGCGCTAATAAAAGAAACAAAAACTACATTTACGCCAATGTGCGTGAGGACTTGACCCCTTATGATATGTTCACTGAATCAAAAGGTCAAGCAAAAACTGATAATAATCCTAGGATCTCTGGTTTTAAAGGAATATATGACAGATTAATGGGCAATAAAGATAAGAATAAAGAGCGTGATAGATATAAAAAAGCAATTACGTCAGACAACAGGCATAAAAACGAAAGGATTAATGCTAACGCAAATATGAATACTTTTACACCTAGTCAACCCTCAAATGTTTTGGATTTTGGTGCATATGGGAAAATTGTGCCAACTCCCCAGTATGATAGTTATGGAAATGCTACTGATTATCAAAAACAAACGCAACAAAATGCTTATCATCCAAATAACCTATATTATCAACAAACGCAAGGTTATGATAATTGTATTAATCCAAATAATAATTTGTCTGCTAACAATCCACAGCCAAATAGTGAGGCAGGTGAAAATCGATCATCCTATGCAAGCCGTATTTTGTTTAATAAAGCGGATAATGATCCGAGGTCCTTCAATTCTGATATCAAGAATAACGAAGCAAATACTAAACCAGGGGAGGAAACTATGCCAAATACAGTCGAAACAGAAAAACCATTAAGAGCTGCAGACGTTAAAGCTGAATCCAGAGTAAATATAAATTATTTCAATGCAACCACAACTGCACAAGATCCAGGAATGTTTTTCTCTCCATACTTTCAATTTTCAAGGAATTCAAAACCTGATAGGGATGACATATTAACTTATCCTTCGTATAGGGATTATCTGTATACTCAACTATACAGGAAGAAAATTGAAAAGATAATAAGCGAATCTGAATTTGAAATATTAAGAGAGCAAGCTACACGTGAACGTGACAAGGGATATGACCCTGATGTTGAGTCATTAGCAAATAGACTAAAAGGCACAAAGGGACGCGTTAGAGTCAGGAAAAATGTCGGGAAAAGAAAGATTTCGTCAGCAGGCATGTTTTTTATCGCTGTATATGTTATGATTATGCTAGCTGTTGCATTAATTATAATAGTCGTAAATAACAAACCATCACAGGCTGCCGATGCGTTTGATGGGAATCAGACTGAGATATCAGCATTAACTATAGATGATAATGAAGAATCAGATCCTGATAATGTATTCGACAAATTTGTTGATAGTATCACGAACGGCTGAGGTGCTGTATAAAAAAAATAAATTTTCATAGTGAAGAACGAAAGATAAGGTTATTAGCGATTTTACTGCTAATAACCTTATTATTTACCGGAATCACTTTTAGAATTGGATATTTAGCAATAATTATGTCTGAAAAGCTAAGGGAAATGGCAACTAGTCAGTATTTAAGGGCTTTACCAATAACTGCAAAGAGAGGGGACATTTATGATAGGAACGGAATTTTACTTGCTGGATCTAATACTGTTTATACAATATATGCAAGGCCTAACAGCGTGAAGGATAAAAAAGCGACTGCAATACAATTATCTAGCATATTAGAATTAGACTCTAGCATAATAAATAATATTTTAGAAAAAAATGTATCTGAAGTTAAGATAAAGACTAAAGTGCCAAAAGATAAAGCGTTGCAAATCAAAAGCAAGGATTTGAGTGGTATTCATGTTGTGGAAAGTATAGATAGAGTATATCCATTTGGTGAATTTTTGACACAAATTTTAGGATTTACAAATATTGACATTAGGGGTCAGACTGGTATTGAGTCAAAATATGACAATTATCTAACAGGAGCTGATGGATATATATATACTATGACAGACGTGAGTGGTAGAGAAATTTCAAATACTCTACCCCTATCAAAAGCAGCAATCGATGGTTTTAATGCAACTTTAACTATAGATTATCATATTCAGGCTATTTTGGAAAATACTGTATATAAAGCACACCAAAGCCATAATGCGAGAGCTGTATCATGTGTCATGATGGATGTTGAGAGCGGAGCAATATTAGGGATAGCTGAGACCCCTTCTTTTGATTTAAATGACATACCCAGAGATGATGCATCAAAACTACTCAGCCTGTCAAGAAGCAAGACCATTTCGGACGTGATAGAGCCAGGATCAACATTCAAAATATTAACTGCAGCAATTGGACTTGATAGTGGGGCAATAACAGCGCATACCACGACAAACTGTCCAGGTTATAATATAGTGGATGGTGTCAAGATTAAATGTTGGAGAACATTAGGTCATGGACATCAAACATTTGCTGAGACAGTAGCTAATTCATGCAATGTTGCATTTATGAATATTGCATCAAGAATTGGAACGGAAAAGTTATATAGCTATTTTGAAAAAATGGGCATTACAGCTAAGACGGGGATTGATTTATCAGGGGAAAGTTCTGGGATTAGAATCCCAGCGACATCAGTTAAAAATGTGGATTTAGCCAGGATCGGGTTTGGTCAATCAATTGCATTAACAGCACTTGATTTACTTGTGTCAAGCAATATAGTTATAAATGGCGGGAAATCAGTTGTGCCTTATGTTCTAGAATATATATCAGATGTAAACGGCAATATTAAATATAGAAATTATCCACAAATTACTAACGGAATTATGAAGTCTGACACAAGCAAAATTATGATTAATGCATTAGAGGAGGTTGTCTTAAGTGGTGGGGGAAAAAATGCAGCAGTGAGTGGATATAGGGTCGGGGGAAAAACTGGTACTGCCCAAAAATACGAAAACGGTGTCATTGCTCAAGGCAAATACATATCAACCTTTTTAGGATTTGCTCCAGTTGATAATCCAAAAATTATATGTCTTATGGTAGTAGACGAACCAACAGGAGCATATTATGGCAGTATTGTTGCTGCCCCATACGTGGGAGAAATTTTTAGGGAAGTTTTGCCATATTTAGGAGTAATTAAAAATACAGTTGAAATTGATAAGCCTGTGATTATTATGCCTAATTTGATTGGATTGAGGCAGTATCAAGTATACTCAACCATGAAGGAGCTAAATATTTATTATGAAGTAGTAGGAGATGGGGAATATTGCAAAGGTCAATTGCCAGTGCCTGGAGAGGAGATCACAAATGATGTGATAGGTTTAGTGAGTTTTTAAGTAATTAATGAAATAAATGTTATTGGTCTAAATGATAAAAAATGGGGGATTTAAGTGAAACTCTGGAGATTGTTAGAAAATTTAGAAATTCTCAAATTGAATTTAATTGATGTTGAATGGAACATCCCAGGACTTGCAATAAACTCTAATGAAGTAAAGCGTGGGGATATATTTTTTGCAATCAAGGGAATTGAGCATGATGGTAATCAATATATTAGTGATGCAATACAAAATGGTGCAGTATGTGTAATATCCGAGAATATGTATTGCGATTTGCCATCAATTCAAGTATTAGATGTAAGAATTGCAATGGCTATTATTGCAGCTAACATGTATGGAAATGTTGCGAATTTATGTAAAATAATAGTAGTTACTGGAACAAATGGGAAGACCACGACAACGCACATGTTGCAAGACATCATGAGTACAGCGGGGTATAAAACCACATTAATAGGCACTCGAGGCGCATATATAAATGGCGAATGTGTTTACAAAGGATTGACTACACCTGATCCTATTGTATTACACAAGATTATAAAGGAAAGTTACGATTTAGGGATTAGAATTATAATCATGGAGCTAAGTGCACATGCAATTTATTATAACAAGCTTTATGGGATTACACCAGAGATAGGTGTATTTACTAATTTATCGCAGGATCATTTAGATTTCTTTAATACGTTAGATGAATATGCATCCGTAAAAATTTCTGTTTTTTTGAACAGTAACATACGATATGCTGTTGTTAACATTGATGATGAAGTTGGTATAAATATATATAACGCGCGCGTGAACAGAGGTTTGTTAACAACCACATATGGTATTAAAAACCCAGCTGATTTATTTGCAATGGATGTAAACACAAATCAAGGTATCAAATGCATTCTAAACGCTTATGATGAAATATTAGAGGTTAATACTGATTATCATGGTTTGTTTAATGTATATAATATACTAGCGGCAACGGCTAGTGCTAGAGCATTATCCGTATCAATTGATAATATTGTGAACGCGTACAATAAAATGACCCCAGTAGTTGGTAGGTTTAATATTATTCCTGCGCAAAACAGATTAGTTATAATAGACTATGCGCATACTCCAGATGGATTAAAGAACTTACTGATTACTGCAAAATCAATGACTAAATCATCTTTAATTCTAGTTTTTGGATGCGGAGGGAATAGAGACAAAAGCAAAAGAGGGGTCATGGGCGCTATAGCTTGTGAATATGCGGATCATACTATCATAACTGAAGATAACAGTAGGTATGAAGATATAAATGAGATAACTCAAGACATCTCTTCAGGGTTTTCGTCAGAGTCAAATAACTTTGAGATAATCATAGATAGAAAAGAAGCAATAAAACGAGCTTGTTTATTATCAAAAGAATTTGATACTATATTGATAGCTGGCAAGGGAGATGAAGATTATTTAGATACTAATGGTATAAAAAAGGCATTTTCTGACAAAAACACAGTAGAAGAAATGATAAGGAGTTACTCGTTATGAATCAAATAAATGCAAGTCTATTAGCATTGCTTGCATCAGTTATTTTGACAATGTTATTAGCACCTTTGTATATCAAATGTGCAATGAGAGTAGGGGCTGGGCAGAACACTTTAAAGTATGTTGAACAACATAAGAGCAAAAAGGGAACACCTACCATGGGTGGGATAGTCTTTATACTAAGCACAATAATTATAACGATTATCTTTGGTGGTCTAGACTCTAATTTGGCGTTAGTAATGGCATTAATACTAATCGGGTTTGGTTCAATAGGGTTATTAGATGACTTAATTAAGATAGTCTTTAAGAGGAATTTGGGGCTAAGGGTCTATCAAAAAATAATTTTCTTGACTACTATAAGTCTAATTGCAGCTTGGTTTTGTGCAAAAAATCGATATATTGGGACATCTGTTTTTGTACCAATTATACGAAAATATCTAGATATAGGTGCATTTTATATTCCGTTTGCTGCATTTGTTTTCCTTGCAACAACAAATGCAGTTAATTTAACAGATGGCCTAGATGGATTAGCTTCGTCTGTAAACATAATATATTTGACAACATTTATGGTAATAGGCATGCAACTAATTGAAATCGCATATAACAGTGGAGATATACTTTATGAAAAAGAAATTAGGGATTTAACAATATTCATTGGAGCACTGATAGGAGGTATAATTGGATTTTTATGGTTTAATAGTTATAAGTCACAGATTATAATGGGAGACACAGGTGCTTTAGCGCTAGGTGCAGTGGCTGGTGGGATTGCCTTGTTTTTAAAGCAACCCTTGTTAATATTGACAGTTGGGATCATGTTTTTTATTACAGCTCTTTCTGTGTTTATTCAAGTGGTGAGTTATAAGTTGAGAGGGAAAAGAGTATTTTTAATGTCACCATTACATCATCACCTAGAATTAAAAGGATTTAGTGAATCAAAAATAACTACATTTTACTCGATAATAACGGTTATAATGAGTTTAGTTAGTCTATTAATAATTTAAGCAGAATTAAGTAGGGAATTAATTAATTATGAAGAAAGTATTAGTATTAGGAATGAAAGCAAGCGGTCATTCAGCTGTTGCATTACTCACAAAAAAAGGAATTGAGGTTAGACGGTACGATGACAATTTAGAATTTAGTGATAATTGGAAATCAAGAAGAAGCGAGGCATTAAATAGTCTAGATGGTGTTTGTGTATCACCTGGTGTGCCAAATAATCATGAATTAATAATTGAAGCAAAAGCCCGTAAGATTCAAATATTTAGTGAATTAGAATTAGGGATCAATTCATTGGACTCTAATATTATTATGATAACTGGCACAAATGGAAAAACGACAACAGTTGATATGGTAGAGCGGGGATTGATGCTAGCAGGGATGAAGTGTAAGGCAATGGGAAATATAGGATATCCCGTGTCACAAGTAGCACTAGATAATGTTATTTATGATCATGCAATTATAGAGGCATCAAGTTTTCAATTAGAACACGTAAAAAAAATTAAGGCAAATATAGCAGTAGTATTAAATCTCGCACCAGATCATATTGATAGATACAAAGGGTTCACTGAATACATTAACGCAAAGAAAAACATATTTTTGAATCAGGATGAAAATGATCATGCTATACTTAATTACGATCTCAAACAGACAAGAGAGTTAGTAAAAGCAACTAAGGCAAAGCCGATATTTGTTAGCACACGCACAATAATAGGAGATTTTAATCTAGCAAATGACGCATTTTATTTTAATAAGGATAAATTAGTTAACTTTAGAGAGTGCAGAATTAAGGGTGAGCATAACAGATTCAACATGTTAGTTGCATTAAATATATTGCATTTATTAGGTTGTACAAGATCAGATTATGTTAAACTAATTAAGGAATATAAGACATTACCACATAGAGTTGAATATGTAAGCACAATTAATGGAAAACGATTTTATAACGATAGCAAGGGTACAAATATTGCCGCATGTACTGCGGCTATAAATCTATTGTCAGGAGCTAAAATTGGTCTAATATTGGGTGGGTCTGATAAAAGAGAGGATTTCTGTGATTTCTTTGATCAGATGTCAAAAGATGTGAAACATGTAGTAGTGACAGGTGCTAATGATGTCAAGATTATAGGTGCAGCAATGAAAGTAGGATTTCAAGAGATAGAGATAGCTAAAGATTTAAATATTGCCGTTTCAAAATTGATTCAGATGAACAACATAGATACAATTCTGTTTTCTCCTGCATGTGCAAGTTTTGATCGATTTTCGAGTTACCAAGAACGCGGTGATAGATTCAAAGAATTAGTTTATGGTCTTAAGGCGTAATATATTTTTAACCGCAATAGCACTTAGTTTGTTTGGAATAGTCATGATATATTCCGCTAGTTCATATTCAGCAAACTTACAATATGGTGATGAATTTTATTTTGTTAAAAAACAGATATTAGCATTCATTGTAGGTGTTACTATGCTATTGATATGTTCAAAATTCAATCTAGTTATTCTAAATAAATTAAAATGGCCACTATATATATTCGGAATAGGTCTGTTAGTAATAGTACTAATACCAGGCATAGGAAGTTCTGTTTATGGAGCAACGAGACGCATTGACGTCGGATTTTTCTCATTTCAGCCATCAGAAATAGCAAAATTCTCTTTAATAATCTTAAGTGCAGGTATTATATCAATCCACCCACCTTTAACAGTACTAAATATATTTATTACTATGATTCCTTCTATTATAATGTGCGTATTGGTTATGTTAGAACCTAATATGTCTATCACTGTATGTATAGCATTAACTATGGCAATCATGACAATTGCTGGCGGACTCAGTTATAGAGCTACTTTTATTATAGGATTAACAGGTCTATTGTCAATTCCATTACTAATAATAGCTGAACCATATAGACTGAAACGATTAATGGCATTCTTGAATCCTTGGGATTCGCCACAAGGTGACGGTTATCAATTGATTCAGTCTTATTTTGCAATAGGTTCAGGAGGTATACTTGGTGTAGGTTTATTTCAGAGCAACAGCAAATATTTATATTTGCCATTTGCAGAGTCTGATTTCATATTTTCAATCATAGCAGAGGAACTAGGGTTAATTGGTTGTGTAATTACAGTTCTGGTATATATTATTTATATAACGACTGGATTTATAATTGCAATTAAAACTCATGATAAATTCAAATCACTATTGGCACTGGGAATTACAAGTTTAGTGGGGATACAAACATTAGTTAACATTGCAGTAGTAACAGGATCAATCCCACCAACAGGGCTGCCATTGCCTTTCATTAGTGCAGGAGGCAGCTCATTGATTGTATTTCTGGCTGCGACTGGGATATTAATGAATATTGAAAGTTCAAACAGAAGAACATGTTTTGAATGTTAGATTATAATAAATTAAATAGATTTTGCTAGACAATAACAGGGGTAACATTAATTATTTTAAAGGTAACAAATAGAAATTTATGCGTAGCAAATCTAATAAACTGAAAACAAGAGAGAAAATTATGACATTAAATAACCGATATGAAGGAGATTATAGTCTTAAAAAAAAATAGGTTACTAAAACGGTATTAATATAGAGTACACTATAAGCGAATCAAAGACAACTCATTGATTTTACTAAATTGTAATTATTGTTAATTAATTAGAAAAATATTGATTAAGCCACCCTATTGATGTATAATAAATAAGTATTAATATTTAAATTCGGATTTGATTCTGTTTTTTTAAATATGATACAATCTAATTTTGGAGGATTGTATGAAAACAATCGCTAATGTAATTTGGTTGATTCTTTCTGGATTTTGGTCCTGTTTAGCGTTCATTTTTTTTGGAGTACTTTTATGCTTGACAATAATTGGAATTCCATTTGGAAAACAATGCTTTAAGATCGCCATATTAATTCTGGCACCATTTGGAAAGAGAATTAAGTCAAACTTTGGGAAGCATCCAATTCTTAATCTAATATGGTTTGTCCTTCTTGGATGGTGGAATCTTATTTCATTATTATTTGTAACTCTAATTCTATTTATATGTATAGTGACTATTCCTTTTGCAAAACAACTATTTAAAGTTGCAGAAGTTGTTGCATTCCCATTTGGGGCTTCAGTATAATTTATACATATTCCTAAATACATTTAGTATTGTTATATAATACTTTTACAACTCAAATCTGTCGCAAGAATTTCTGAAACGGGGGGGCATGAACGTTTGCCTTTAAGAATAACAAGAAAGTGAGGATGCCTATAGGGTTATTCTTGATAATTCTTGCAACCATAATTTTAATAGCGACCTTTCAAGCCTTAAGTAGCGAATTTGTCTCTTATGCCGCCTCGGATGATACAATATCCTTGAGGCCACGTTAGCCCCCGTAAATATTTTCGTACAAGCTACGTTCTCGGTGATAACACGGGCTATTATGTCTATTCAGAGCAACAAAGTTACAAGCACAACGCATCCGCGCTACAAGGTACGATAGATGAACCTTAAGTATATAAGGCGGAGTTTTGGAACAATCCGAATTACGCTGGGGACGGGAGTGTATCTGGGGATCTGTATCATTTTGTGTTCAGGTTTGAAGTTGCAAGTGCGGATACGCTAGCGGAGCCATCCGTAAACGAGGCGTATATCTACGGGCTTATTGGATTTAGTGATCTACAAAGCAAGTATTACGGCGTCGCCGTCCGCACGCAAGGGATGGGTAACTGTTTTTGCGTTTAAGCATTATAGCGGGCTTATGACTTTGATATAATATTTAGAAAGCTAAGATAACGTTATCGGACGGAAAATATATTTACGGTGACATGGAATACCCGATCCAAAACGCCGTATTGAACGCTATCGACGCGACGATAATCAATATTGAGCAACCTTTGATTTTTTTGATATAAGTTTACAATTTTTAGTGAAGTAAATATTAAAAAAAACACATCTAGGTGCATTATTTTTAGTTTTAGGAATGATATAGATTTTCATTAAAATAATGTAAATCCAATAAAACAAATATTCTACTCTAGTGATTGTTTTTCCACTACAGGATTTAGCTAAATAGCAGATGATTATTGTCAATTTCAAAGTATATTATATGGTTTGATTTGGATATTCACCTGCAATATAGTTATCTAGATCTCTAATCCAAATATCAGCTGATGCCTCGGATGGCATTCTCCAGTCACCTCTAGGGGACAAAGATACTGATCCAATTTTAACACAATCAGGTAGACAGTTGCGTTTGAACTGATTATTAAAAAATCTATTAATAAAAATATGTAGAACATTATTAATCTGATTTACAGTAAATTCGTTAGCAAAGGTTTTTACAGCAATCCTGAAAACTTTTGAAGGAGAAAATCCGTAGCGAATCATATAATACAGAAAAAAGTCATGCAAAGTATATGATCCGATAATTGTCTCTGTTTCTTGTGTAATTATATTGTTTTCGGCTGGTAAAAGTTCAGGACTTATTGGCGTATCCAAAATATCATATAAAATATCTCTAATTGCACCACCTATCCGTTCTGCTTCATATTTTATAAGATGTTTTACAAGTGTTTTAGGCACAGATGCATTTACGCCATACATTGACATGTGATCACCATTATATGTGCACCAACCCAATGCTAATTCAGAGAGATCACCTGTGCCAATGACTATTCCATTAGTTAGATTAGCTGTATCCATTAATACTTGTGTTCGTTCTCTAGCCTGTGCGTTCTCATATGCAATTCCACGTGAGGTTCTTAATAATCCAATATCATTCATATGAAGTTTTACAGAGCTGGTTATGTTAATTTCTTTTAAACTAATGTCTGCAATATTTGCTAGTTTTTTTGCATTATTTAGGGTTCTATCTGTTGTGCCAAAGCAGGGCATTGTTATACCAATTATAGACTTAGAAGGCATATTGCAATGGGATATACTTCTTAGCATTACTAATAAGGCAAGTGCAGAATCCAATCCTCCACTTAAACCGACAACTAAAGATTTACAACCAGTTATTTTTATACGTTCTAATAGTCCATGGGCCTGGATATTAAGAATTAATTCAAGTCGTTCATTTAGTGAGTGGGTATTAAAAGGGACAAAAGGAAATTTAGGATATTCCCTATCAAGATTCACTTTGTTTTTTTTTAATTCAAAAGGTATATAGTTTTCATTTGATAATTTAGAATAATAGTTGTTAATTTTAGATCTATCGTGAGTCAATGCTTTTATATCAATTAGAGCAGTAATTGTTGTGTTTTCAGCAAATGGTTTGATAGATGCAAGCATGTTTCCGTTTTCCGCAATCATGTTATGTGCTGCGTATACTACATCACTAGTGGATTCTCCTCTGCCAGCGCAAGAATATACATAAGCCACTATTAATCTAGCAGAATGACTAGTCACTAATTGTTCTCGATATTGCGCTTTAGTTACAAGCTCATTGCTAGCAGATAAATTTGCTATGATAACAGCTCCATTGATCGATTTCTGAGAAGATGGTGGAACAATGGCCCATAGGTCTTCACAAATTTCACAACCTACTAACAAATCAGGAATATTTTTACAGGTAAATATAAGGTTAGGAGAAAAAGGGATTGTATAAGAGGTTAGATTTAATTGGAGTATTGTGTCATTTAGATTAAATCCGGATGCAAACTGCCTTTTCTCGTAGAATTCGTTATAGTTAGGCAAGAACATCTTAGGTGTAAATCCTAATACTTTTCCATTGCAAATGGCAGCTGCTACATTATAAATTTTAGAGTTAACGCGCAATGGAAGCCCCACAAAAGATAAGATTTGTAAATCCTTAGTAGCACTACATATATTAAAAAGCGATTTGAGAGCAGATTCTAGTAACGCATCTTGGTAAAAAAGGTCACCAGCCGTGTAACCAGTTAAACAGAGTTCAGGCATAACAAGTATTTTAACATCATTATGTTCAGCTTCAAATATAGAATTGATGATTTGTTTCTCGTTATGTAAACAATTTCCAATGACTATAGTTGGTGTAGTTGATGATACTTTTATATATCCGTCCTTCATATATCCTCTAATTTGATATTAAAAAGGCCGACCGATCGGTCGACCCGCCAAAACGTCGCTCACGAAACACATCAACCCGCGCAAGCAGGTGGGCGAATCGTCGAGTCTCTGCCGTCCCCTAGCGATTATGAGTCGGGGGCATGACATATGATTTAGAACGTGGTAAGCCCTATTTGAAATTTTGAGGTTAAACATCATCCCGCGAGTTGTCGAGCATCTCAGCGTATTAAGTATAACAATTTTTATAGAAAAAATCAAGGTTAATAATGTATTATAGATTTAAAATACCGAATTTAACTTAAAAATTTGTCGAATAACATACATACGCAAATTGGATTCATATATTTTGCACACAAACATAATTTCGCGTAAATAGAGACAGACGGCATTTTATTGCCGTCTGTCTGACAAAACTTATATCTTTAACGCTTTTTAAAATATTATACTAAAAGAATGTATGCTTTTAAAGTATCAAAATCAACTGGTCCGATATTAAGTAAAGCTTGATGAAACTCGAATACATCAACATTGCTGAAATAAGTACTTTGGATTTCTTTTATCATTATATCCCCATATGCATATGGCAAATACACACCTGGTAATAATACTGTTGCATCATATAATGATTTAACAATGTCTTCAGAGAAACCCAAACCATAATCACTTAATTCGTCGCTCACTTCATCAATTGAATATCCATAATAATTCACTAATATATCCACTAAAGCAACTAGCGCACGTTCAAATTTCTCCATATAGATTGAATATTTATAAGCATTAGTTAGAGTCCTATCATCAGATATATAAGAGGCTGCAAGTTCTTCAACATATACTGCCCACCCTTCAGCAAATCCAACGTTAGAGAAAACATATCTTAAGTTATTAACTTGATTATTTTTTAAATACACATTTTGATACATGTGCCCTGGATAACCCTCGTGTGCAATTAAACTATACAGAAAACTAGAGTTATGGTCTGGATTTATATAGATGTTTTCTGGAGCATTCAAATTATCGATTGGTGAATCAACATAATAACCAGATGTAAATTCAGTTCGTTGACTGCTTTTAAGAAGATTAATGTTTACTGTGGGAAAATTTGAAATACCAGGCATAATGTCAGCAAAACTAGTCATTAAAGATTGATTAATTGCGAGCGCATTCGCTTCTGTAAATGCATTTGCTTCTGATAAGTAATATTCGTTTAAGTATGCATCGATATTTGAAGTATATAAAAATGAAGCTTGATTATAATAAGTTTTAGCACTAGTAACTAATTTACTAACAGCTGTTTCAATTGAGTCACTTGAACCTGTCTTTAATTTAAAGAGGCTCTTATAATAATCCGCCCCGCCATCAACCGATGCAAGTCCACCTTGATTACGCGTGTCAGTAGGGAATTCTTCCATCAAATCGGTTATGTCAGTTGATAATTTTTTATAAGCATTTAGGAGGTTATCAACAGCCTTAAGATTTCTCTTTTCGAAGTCTTTAATTTCAGCAGAGGATAATTCAAATGAAACATCGGCTAATCTATCGCTGAAATCTGTTGTAAGATTATGATTTGCTGTAGTTGTGTCTGAAGGCGCGATGTTTTCGTATGCGGTAATAGCACTTTCATAAAATGAATCAGATCTACCATAGCCATTTCGGCATCTAAATCTCTCAAAATACAAATAATCATCAAATGCGACAGCTAGCCTGTCAATATATTCTATATACAAATCAATGTCATTTTTGTTCTTAAACCTATATATTTCTAAATATGTAGGTACGTTAGCTAGGACACCATTATTTCCTAGAAATTCTCTGAAATTGTAATTGTTATATTCTGCATAGACAGACAATGTATTTACTAACAGACTCTTAGTTATTTCATCATCAAGAGTTTTGCAAGGATAACTTGAGATCTGTTCTACTAGGCTTAGATATATAAGATTATTAGATTCCTGTACTGCCGCACCATCATATGACGGAGTTGCTATATACAAATTATATGAAGTAAAATCATAAACTTCGGGGTTATCCAACATTAAATTTATAGATAAACCATCACCGTCTAAAAACAAAGTAAATAACTCTTCAGCATACTCGCTAAAACTTAATGAATCGCCATCAGGATTAGGATCAACGGGAGGTTGGTCGGTACAACCAATTAAACTAACTGTTAGAAAGACACAAATAAAGATACAAATAAATATTGCCGATATTTTATTTTTTATAAATCCCATATAATAATTATCCAAAAGTAAAATATTTATATAATTTTAATTATATAATCCTATTTTATACTAACCTTGTGTAGATTGCAAGTAATATACGTGTTATGCTAGTCAAAAATTAACCAAAATTAACAAAATATATTTAAAAAATAAAATACTAGAGATCGATATTTATTTAGAAACACACATATTATATTTTTAATTTAAATCCATATAGTGTATAATATAAATAAATTCAAAACCATAGTTATATTTAAGATAATAAACAAGGAGAAAAGCATGAAAACAACGATAGTTGGATTTCCTAGGATTGGCAGAAACCGTGAACTTAAGTTTTTAATTGAGCGATATTTCAAAAAAGAAATATCCTTAGAGGAATTAAATACTGGAACTCGTGAATTACGTATAGATCATCTTAAGATTCAAGCAAAGTACATAGATATGGTTAATGTTGGTGATTTTTCACTATATGATGGCATGTTAGATACATCTCTCATGTTAGGTGTTATCCCAGCTCGTCACAGAAATCTTAATCTAAATAAAGAAGATCTGTATTTTGCAATCGCTAAAGGTTATCAAGATGGGGACATTGATGTTAAGGCTTCTGCAATGAAGAAATGGTTTAATACCAATTATCATTATATCACACCTGAAATAGATGATGAGACAGAAATTAAATTATCTGATGACAAAATATTCAATGAATTCTTAGAGGCTAAGTCTGAAAATATAACTGCTAAAGTTATTTTACAAGGGCCTTTTACATTTCTAAAATTAGCCAAATATACTGGTCAAAAATCTGCAAGTGATTTTATTGCGAGTATTGCAGATGCATATATTCAAATCATAAAGAAGCTTTCTGATATAGGCTGTGAGTGGATTCAATTAGATGAACCTTATTTGGTCACTGATCTGCAAAAACGGGATATTATGCTTTTCAGAAGGATATACGATCAAATATTAACAAATAAAGCTACCACAAAAATATTATTGCAAACTTACTTTGGTGATATTAGGGATATATATCAAGACATTATTAAAATGAAGTTTGATGGCCTAGGTCTTGATTTTGTTGAGGGGAATACACTACGTCTTATTAGGGAATATGGCGTTCCCCAAGACATGAAGTTATTTGTTGGAATTATTAACGGAAAGAATATCTGGAGATGTGATTATCTAAAAACATTGAGTAAACTACATTATATCTATGAAAAAATAGTTGGTAATCTGGTATTAACAACTTCATGCTCACTTTTACATGTGCCTTATTCTAAAACCTTAGAAACACATATCCCTGATTATGAATTAGAAAGATTAGCTTTTGCTGAAGAAAAATTATTAGAAATAAATGACTTACGCAATATATTGTGTGATTATGACGCTAGCCAAATCCTGCATGAGAACGCTACCATAATTGATAAATATAAAAATTCTGGTTCTATGGAAGTAATGCTTCGTGTAGATAGTATAAAGGATTCCGACTATATAAGGACACCAAATCGGGCAAAACGTAGAACAATTCAAAACGAGTCTTTAAAACTACCATTGCTCCCTACAACCACCATAGGTTCATTCCCACAAACTAAAGACGTAAGAATTAATAGAGCTAATTACAAAGCAGGTAAAATAACAAAAGAAGAATATGACAATAATATCAAAGGATACATTAAGAATTGTATCGAGTTACAAGAAAAACTAGGCATAGATGTGTTAGTTCATGGTGAATTTGAAAGAAATGACATGGTAGAATTTTTTGGTGAGAATTTGAACGGATTCTTATTTACCAAGTTTGGATGGGTACAATCATATGGAACACGCTGTGTGAAACCCCCTATTATTTCTGCTGATATATCTAGAGAAAAACCTATAACTGTAGAAATGTCAAAGTATGCACAAAGCTTAACTGATAAGCCTGTCAAAGGCATGTTAACAGGGCCTATCACAATATTAAACTGGTCCTTTCCTCGAGAGGGCATTTCTCTGCGTGCGATAGCCCTTCAGTTAGCTCTTGCAGTGCGGGATGAAGTCTTGGATCTGGAAAAGAATGGCATAAAGATCATTCAAATAGATGAAGCTGCACTCAGAGAAAAATTACCAATTAGAAAAAGTGATTGGGAAAGTAAATATTTAAGTTGGGCAATACCTGCTTTTCGCTTAACTCACAGTGGAGTAAAACCTGAGACGCAAATACACACGCACATGTGTTATAGTGAATTTGATGATATTATAAAGCCAATTGACAAGATGGATGCTGATGTTATCACGTTTGAAGCTAGCAGATCCTCACTTGAAATACTTAAATCATTAAAAAGAGCAAAGTTTATAACTCAAGTTGGTCCTGGTGTTTATGATATTCACTCAGCCCGAGTCCCTAGTGTTGAAGAAATTGTTAGTGTTATAAAGAATATATTATTGGTTATGCCTAAGGAAAAGGTGTGGATTAATCCTGATTGTGGTCTTAAAACAAGAGGCATAAAAGAAACAAATGAAAGTCTAGCTAATTTGGTCGAGGCAGCATTAGAGGTTCGTTCACAATTATAGGCAAATTAACTTAAACACCGTTTATTTTTACTCTAGCATATTAATATAGATTATATTAACATTGTTAAGTACTAGTATATTTAAAGTTGCATTACATATAGAGGGATCAATTTTATAATTGATCTCTTTTTGCAAATTTAAATAATTATGAGAATGTTATTTAATGATGTAATATATTATATATGTTAGTTGTGTTTTAAATAAAATAGTTTTTGAACTATAAAGATTGATTTATTAAAGTGAACGTTATAGGTTAGTATCTTCAATTTTGAATATAATAACTCTCATATTCTTTTAAAAAAGAGGCATAAAATATAACGTTGAACCTTTAGTAATGCAGTTAGGATGATATACAATGAAAATCAATGATATTACTTTTACTAATCATGATGGAAATATTTTAATCGAAGGTCATAAATGTTTGTTACCTAAAAGATGCGTTTTAGGAATTTTGAATTTAGATTCATTATCTGGAAAAGCATCATCAGAATCCTTAAGTTGCACAGATAATAGTATATCGAATATAACTCATCTAGACTGTTTAAAATTACTTAAATATTCTGCAGGTGAATTTATTCAACATATAAATGAGATTTTTTGCACTGATTTTGACGTGCAAAATGTGAGATTAGACACATTGTTTAATAGAATCTATTGTGCCCAAAATGGGACAAGTTATAACAACATAGAGAATGAACAACTCAATCATACTCTAGAAAATATTATGCTAAGTGATAAAGGAATCTTAATTAAAGATTTAACTAGCGAAGATTTTTTAATAATATATTGTGTGCTTTTGTCACTAGATAAACCTATTATACATATTATGAACGCTATTGATAAATTTTTTGAAATATTAAATAGTGAAAAGCATCTAATACAGTATTGCCTGGAGATATTGAAATCAAAGAACAATTCATTCATCATAGCATCAAATTCCTTAGTTGATATTACAAAATATGCAAGTGATATAATATTATTAAACGATAGTGAGATCATAAAATGTGGTGATAAATGTGATCCTGACATTAAAATAATAATAGATCGTTATTTTACAAAGAATGATTGTGAAGAAAATAACGATAGTGAAGATTCACAACGAGTAAGTTCAAATTCAAAAAATTCTATATTAGAAAAGTGCAAGTCAAGAGATCAAAAGTTATCAAAAAAAATAATTAATGTAGTATTACTAATAATTGGTACTATTTGTCTTGCTTTAGGCACAGTGGGTATAGTGTTGCCCATTTTGCCCACAACGCCATTTTTAATAATAACAGCCCTTTGCTATGCAAAAGGTTCAAAAAAATTCGAAAAATGGTTCACCTCGACTAGAATATATAAGAAGCATCTTGAACCATTTTTGAAAACCAAAGCTATGACTAATGCAAATAAAGTAAAGGTATTATTGCTTGTAACAGTTCTTATATCTATTCCTATTATAATGGTCGATGTTTTAGTAATGCGCATAGTTCTAGGTTTAGTGATATTAATGCATTATGTGATATTCATATTTAAAGTAAAATCAAAATCAAAAGTTGAAATCCAGCAAATATTTGATGAAATAAAAGCGAATGAAAAAGAGGAAACATTGAAAAATGAAGCTTCTAATCAAATCAACAATATATTAGAGTAAATTTTCATCACTTAAATAAATATATAAGGTTGAATTGATATAAAAAGCATATGTTGCGCCTTTACATTATTAAATAACAATGTGTGACAGATATGAAAAACATATCAATGAACAAATTAACTAATAAAATTATGTAAATGTGCAATGCGAATATTTGAGAATCGAATTTCTTATATAAAAATATTGCATAATAAACATTTTAGTGATATAATTTAATTGTTCATTTAATTAATATTAATTAAGATTTAAGTGCTAATTATTATTAATTTAATGGGGGTGTAGCTCAGTTGGTAGAGCGATGCGTTCGCAATGCATAGGCCAGGGGTTCGAGTCCCCTCATCTCCACCATGAATGGAATCTAAAAGTCTTATTTTTTTGTCCTGTGATCACTTAAATATTTCCTGCATAAAATCACAAAATATGGGTAAAAAAAGATCAATAGATGGGTCATTTGACAAAGAATAACCGTCAATTAAGTAGTATTAGAAAAAAAATCAATAGTACCTTCTAATGATAATTTTTTTGATAGCGCAAAGTAAAAAATTTTATGAATTTTAAAACAAAATTCCATACAATTGAGATGATATTAATCTAACGGATGACGGACTGACGATGAAAAAAGCAAGTTGCAAAGCTTAAAACGTACAATTAAAGAAATGAAAGAACAGAGTATAGTTTATACTCTTCGGTAATAAGTAGAATCTATGACGTATGCTTAAAGGTTAAATCGTCTGATCAGATAGCATTCGTGGCAAATGAGGTGATCGCAGTATGGGATTTTTCAAAAAGTTATTCGGAACAGTTAAGGATAACAAACCTCAATACACCAATAACTTAAAGGTGCATTGTGGGGTGTGTGGAATGACTTTAAATCCCAATGACTGGATTTGTATGGCATGTGGCGGTCCTCCCGTTTGCGATAAATGCCTCTCTGAAATAGTCGATGGCAAATGCCAAAGATGCGAAAAGGAACAAAGTATTAATAAAAGTTTGTGAGTTACTAGTTTTATTAAATAATGTAATAATAGACTTTCTTGATGTTAGTTAAAACGCCGACATTCTATAGAAATCAGATTGACTTCAATTTACTTTGAGATCAAAAAAACACATAATAGTATAATTCATTTGTAAGTAGATTAAAAATCAAAAGCTTTGACAAGGCTTAAGGTCACTTTTAAAGTAACAGTAGATATAGCAACGGTTACTAAAAAAGTGAGTGATGGTTAAAATTATAATAGCCTTTTAAGATACTTAACAAAGATTAATACTAAATAAAAAATATAAAACACAACGAACCATAAACCGGTTTAACAGAATTTATAAATTGCATTTCAATTAGTGTTCCACTTCAGAACACACCTAAAATAAATTGATAAATAGAGGAAGATAAGACTTTAGGCATTTTAACTTTAATTTCGTTTCATAATACGAACTTGTGCAATTGACATAAAATGCCAGGAATGTTTTAAAGGAGATAATATGATTATTTCAGATTCAAGGATTTATAAAAACAAGGTAAAAGAAATACCACCATTGACTTTGTTAAAAGATCTAACATTAAACGAGGCTGAAAAAGCATGCTTAAAAGACAATCTAGGCAAGCTCACAATTATAGGGATAATAGACAAGGAGATTGCAAAGCCAGATAATGGGGTTGAGCGTATTTATCTAATCGAAGTGCAATTAAAGGATGACTGCGTGCCTATTACATTCATGACTGCTTTTGACATGCAAACTAAAGCCCATACAATTTTTGAAGTACCATGGGGTGCAAACAGTATTTATTACATGGCTAATAAGACAATTAAGGACGGCGTGGTAATAAGCATGGGGAGTTACTATGGTACAGACCCAGAACATGAGTTAATGATAGACATAAATGATAACGAAACGCTTTCCGATATTTATGCTAATCTTTACAGTTTTGTGATAGGATTGCGCAGAAGGGAAGACGAAACCGCTACCGATCTAGAAAACCGAAGCAAAAAAATCAAGAAACTAGAGAAGCAAGTTGCAAAGCTAGAGCGCATGAGCGCCAAGGAATTAAATTCCAATAAGAGAATGGAATACAACAAGAATATTCGAAACTTATTAGAAGAAATAGAAAAAGAAGAATGATGCAAAAAATTGAAATGTTCAGAGAAACATTAAATAACAATTTTAAAACAAAAAATTTCTAAGCATTTTAATTTTGTAAAAAACCAAATTCATGGATTTATACATTCTTAACACAAAGATTTAAAAATTCCGAAATAACATCAGAGAAGTAAAAAGATCGAAGTTTTTTAAGTCGGTTTTTTTGCATAATGTCTAAAGAATTTGTAGCTCATTTCGTTATTCCGTCGCATACGTTTATATTATCGCTACTATAATAAAAAAATATTCAGAGCGCTGGTTAATTGAAACCACAATAACTGAACAAATACATTTCTTTAATATAAACAAAAATAAATCAGTGGCATTTTTAAATATTGATTTTGATCTTATAATGTCTGTGCTCGCATTTAATTTATATCATTTATTAGCACGTGAACTACCTCGATATGAACACTGTATAGCAAAAATATTAAACATCAAATTCATTAAAACTAATGGGATGATAGAGATAACCGAGACGACTTTATAGATATAAAACTATTTGAGAAAAGAGATAAAGCGCTTATGCTAAGTATGATTAATAGATGTTCTCCCAATGGTTGTAGTATACATAATAAAATGCTTACATTCACTGGAAAATCTAACTTGTAATTTGATGCCTAAAAAATAGTGATAAACCGTAAGGTTTTGATTCACTATACAGCCATATCAAATAGATGCCTTGTGGTAGAATAGCTGAGGTATTTAAAGGACAGCCCAATTAAACGCCATAAGTCATACACGCGACTTAAAGGTATCTTAGACAAACCACAAACATGATAACGGCATTAGAGAACACTGAGAGAGAAGAGGTTTTCGAATTTTTTGACGTATGTTTTGCTAATTCAACCAACCGTATTAAATGAGGACCAAATGTTTTTAAACATCAAGGCAATTCGATAACGCTATCGTGTGGAAAAAATTCTACAAATAGATAACGAAAAACCTCGGCATGATTACTTTAGATGTGAAGATGGAAACTGGGACAGGAAAAACATATGTTACATCAAGTCCATTTTTTAGCTTAACGAACGCTATCTTTACAAGTTTACTGTGGTAGTCCCGCGCGTAGCAATCCGCGAAGGTATAAAGAATAGCATCGAGCAAATGGAAGACACCTTATGGACACCTACAAAAGAAGGCACAGTCCTTCAATTATGATAGTGATAATTTAACACGCATTGACTAGTTTTATAGTTCTAACTACATTCAAGTTGCTTGTGTATTTGCGAAACAGCAAAAAAAAGATGACAATAATCAAATACTAATAGAAACAATAGTGGCTTTAGCCAAAAATAGCTAAGTCCCTTCTGTGATATAAAAATTAGCACAAACAGCACACAACTTTTATTGGAATATATAAGCATTTTCAATCAATGCAAAATTCAAATCTACCTTTTATGATTACCTGACATTTGTAGTTTTTTAAATATGTTTTATAAAGATTAACTTACACGCAAATGAAAATTTCATCAGTTTATTTAGATTGTCTTAATACATTCATTCTGCAGAATGTTTTCTAATACATTCATTCTTTTTTTAAAGTCTCCTTATAATAAAGTCATCTTTTTTAGGGATCGTATTTATTTACACTTCGATAAAATATATTCCTTTTCATTCTCAGATAATTCATATAAATCAAAGATCTCATCATCACTTAACAATTTGCTATCATCATTAGGTCGCTTAATTGGTAGTTTCATCATGGCGCATTTATTATATTGATAACCATTTTTTCCTAATGTAATATTTGAGAATATATGACGATAAGCATACTCAAATAATTTAGATGATAGTGTATTTGCTAGATAATTTAAATATTCACCTGTTAATATATAACACGTTTTTTCAACTATATATTTACTATTATCAAGTGCAAAACAAGCATTCATCGTCGTTTCAGGATAAACGATTTTTGATTTTTCAAATTCACTCATTGATATACAATATTGTAAATTGTATGGGGTTTTCCCTTTACTCGATCGTTTTAGAAGTTTATCTAAGAATTTATCAAGATGATCCTTTATTGCTGGATAGTCATTAATATTAACAGCAGGGATCCGATTATGTTGATCATCGTAATAACCGTTATGAGTCGTGAT
>JAIRMA010000025.1 GCA_031259085.1 Christensenellaceae bacterium | reverse complement strand
ATCATTATATTATCAGCAAAAATATAATATTTTATAAAAAACATTAAAGCAAATCAAAATATGTTTACTGCTTTGTCCTATTTCGATTTCGCTTTCTTCGTTCAAAGTCATCTTCATCGGTTTTTTTCTTGCGCCTCTTATATATTTTTCCCAGTATACTTTCTGTCTTTCTAACGCTTCTAGAAAATCTCTCTCTGTTTTGAAATTTTTAGAATTGAGTGGTTCATTAGTATACAGCATTCTTTGAAAATCATTTTTATTTGATTCACCAATTTGCGTGAAGAATTCTGAATTCTCATTGCCTACATGTGGTTGTCCAATAGGAAGTAATTCTCCAACTTTGTGACCATCATGCGGCATAGTTACAAGACAGTCTGCAGAACTCCACTCGTATTTTTTCCTTTCTTTTCGCGTTCTTCTTTCTTTTCACGTTCTTCACGTAGTTTGTTCCGTTCCTTATCATGCTCAAAATGAGTTATTGCTTTCTGTTTATATTTATCGGCAATTTCCATCATTTCTAATAAAAAATCATCCCATGTAATTCCTAAATTATCATTGTAGTAAACTATAAAGCTAGGCTCTGCATCTGGAGAAACTCTTCCATTTTCTAACCACCCACCATTACGTTTTCTATAACCAAATTCAAATGTGTGTGCTAACTGCCTAAGATGATTCTCTATCTTTCTGTTGCTTTCATTCCCTAATCTTACTTTTTCTTCTTTTGTGTATTTATTGATTTCGTCATCATATTCTTGATCAAAGTTCGGATCATCTTCTCTGATTCTTTTGCGCTCTAATTTTCTTCTCACTACTCTATCGCGCTCTGCTACGTTACCCGCATTTTTAAAATAATCATCGCTATCACAAACCTCGCACTCGTCATAGACATTTTCCTTGGTAGCAATTTTTAAGCAATCACATACTGGGCATGCTAATAAGCAATACTCATCTAAGCTTTTTTCGTTAATTTCAAATATCTCATATAAATTATCGCTTTGGCAACAATCACATACTAAGTCATCCTCAATGCAATTGCTGGGCACTATGGATAAGTGACCACAATCGGCACATTCTACTAAAATGTCGCCCTCATCTAATATGTTATCTTTTTCAAAAGTATTCATTAAAGCTTCCTATATTATAGAGACATATTGTGTTTCTCTTATCAAACATAATATCATAAAAACATAACAAAAGTCTACTACAAACCTTAAATTCATATAAATTACTAATATCATATTATAGCACGTCCAGCGCCACCTCCCCCGCGCCTGCAGTAGAATCTGTGCAAGAACCACTTGTGCCTCCCCGACCCACGCCCCAAACTAAAATCCATCTGTTCCTGTGGGTTGTAATCACATCGTCTACATATAAATAACCGTCGCTTTTATATTCAAAAATACAACTAGATCCCTCGCTAAGGGTTTTTTCTAAATATTTAGAGCTGTTGGCCATATGGGAACATATCTCCCATTAAGAATTGAGCGTTGCGTGGAGAGCCGTACAGCACCTGTATCCGCTGTTATTGATTTCCATGCATCTGGATGATTAGGATCAATATTGCCAGGCTAATATTGCATAGTTGTTAAAAGACCTGTATTATAATTAGAGGCTGATATGTAAATGTCGGTTTTGGATTGTTTAAGGTTGCTTTGACACTCTGTTGATATATTATTGTGACAAAAGTATAGTTTAGAAGTAGCAATATAAACAGTAGTAAATACTTCAATGATCTAAACCTCTTCCCTGAATAATTTTCTTTGTTTTGATGTTATTGTGTATATAAGTCATAAATAATACTCCAATATGTTCATGAAGACCGTCTAAGTAATGATTAAATTATTAATAGAAATAAATCATTTATGAAAAAAAATATAACATTGATATACAATGATACTAAAATCTGTTAAACAAAGATTTCTTAAATGTTTGATTAAATTTATTGTGTTGCAAAGACTCCGTTTGCAAATGCAATTGACACAATTAACAAAATTTTAAATCGGTTAAAAATCCTCACTGATGTAATTTAATAAGGTTTATTAAGTTATATTGTTAGTTTGTGTATATAATTGAACAAAAAACACGTTAACACACGTGTGAAAGTTGAAAGCGTACTAAAATTAATATAATTAAATATATATTAATTAGATTAATTAATAATGATTTATAAACAATCTTGCTGTTGACTCGGTGGGGGGGGCATGAGTATGCGCTAATATTATCAATAAATAACTGATACTTTGAAGTTATATTAGATATTACTAGCATTATATATCAATATTCTCCTTTTTGAAGATAATATAAATATACATAATGATATTGCATTTTGTCAAGCTTATCATAGTTTTACATAATTTCGCAGAAAAGAGTGTTTATTTTGATAATTTTAAATTAACATCGTCGATTTTTTTTAAATTAATTACATATTTAACTGGTTTTTAAAAATTATTTAATGCTAATAGAACATGATTTTGGAATCATTAACCCTAATGATTAATTTAAACAAATAGATGCATGACTACCTGAAAATCTGTCTTTCACAACTTTTATTTGCTTGTCTATCATATCAGGTAAACCTCCTACATGTGATATAATACCAATAATTCTGTTTTGTAATGATAGACTGGTTAGACAATTTAAAGCTTGAGATAATCTTGTTTCATCTAAGGTACCAAAACCCTCGTCTACGAACATAGAGTCTAATTTAATTCCCCCAGAATTCTTTTGTATTTCATCTGATAATCCGATTGCAAGTGCAAGCGTTGCAATAAAAGACTCGCCACCAGACAGTGTTTTAACGTCGCGTTCTGTCCCATTGTAATGATCTATTACATTTAAATCTAACCCACTTTGCCCTTGTTTTCCATTGTTGTTTTTTCTTATCAATTCAAACTGACTATTTGTCATTTCTAGAAGTCTAATGTTTGCACATTCAATAATTCTATCAAAACACGATGTTTGGACAAATGTTTCTAATTTAATTTTCTCACGGCCTATTACATCACCATTTGCAACGTCAGATAACTCTTTCATCCATTTATACTGTGTTTGAAGATTATTTATCGTAATAGATAACTCTTTAAGTACGCATAGTACCTGTTGATTAGAATCTAATCTAGAAATCAAAATTCTATACTCGTTTTCATCTTGACTGCATTGAGCTTCAAGTGTGTTTTTAAGTGTTATTAACTCTTCATAATCAGAAGAATCCGATGAATCCACTTGCGCACTTAATACTTCTATTGTGGTCTTAATATTTGTATACTCAGTTTTTGCATTGTTAAAATTATTAATGGCGCTCTCTAAAGAAGTTTTGTGATTGCTTAATTGTTTTTTTAAATCATTGAGCTTGGATGTGGCTTCATCCTCACTTTCGTATTTAAGATATTTTTCCATTTCTACTTTCTTTTCGTTTAATGTGGTAATTTGAACAGACAAAATAGTAATATCAGAATCTAATTTGTTATATGATTCTTGATATATTTTAATCTCGTCTTCTAAATCAGGAATACGTTCACTTAATTCTCTTTTTTTGTCTGCTTTAATTTTTTGCTTAGCATTCTGTTTGTTGAGTATCAACAATTCAGCTTCGACCTCTTTATATTTGTCTTCTAAATGTATTATTATATCCTCAAAATCTACTTCTCCTAGTAAATTCACTGCACAAGAAATCACCTCATCTTTTTTAGATACAAGTTGCCCATTTAATTTGCTTGCATTAAGGCTAGCAGTCATCATTTCACTTTCTGCATTATCGAATTGCTTCTTAATTTTATTCAACGCTTCACTTTTAATTGTATCTGTTTTTAATAATGCTTTATTAGGATGCGAGACAGATCCACACACAGGGCAAGGTGATCCATCCACTAGTGTTTCAGCTAAAATACCAACTTGCGCATCAAAATATGATTTATTTGCAAGCTCATATTCATTCAATTTGTCACTGCGAACTTTATATTTTAATTCATATTCACTTAAGGATTTCTTATAATTTTCTCCCATTTTTTCATATGCTCTATATGATTCTTGCAATTTGTTAAGCTCGTTTTGCTTTGTTGTTAATTCTTTTTCTTTGTTTTTGCTTATTTCAAGTTTAACTTCAACATCATCTAGAACTTTTAATTCGACTCTAGCGTCATTTAAATTATCAATAGAATCATCAAGTTTCTTTTGAAAATTGACTTTGTCACTCTTTTTTTTATCAAGTTTCTTTTGATTTGAATTAATTCCGTTTAATACGTTTTGCAAATCTTCATACTTTGTCATAGTTGCTTCTAAATCATTGATTTCTGTTTTTAATTGTTCTATATGCTGTTTTTTTGACATTTCTGTATCTAGTAATGAGAGCGCATTATTAAAAGCAGATTCCTTTATCGGTAATTGTTCAATCGCTACTCTCAGATTGTCTCTAGCATTTTTTTGATTTTGAGCTACTCCCAATTGTTGACTCACTGCAGATATTCTGTTCTTTAGATTACTAATATCTATTTTTGCTAGATCATAAGAATTCTTATCACGTGCTACTTGATTAATCAACCACTCAATGGTATCATCAATTGTTAGTACCTCAGATTTGATTTTAATAAGCAATTCAATATCTTCAGGCTTGTTCTGATCTGCTTGGATGTTTGAAATGTTAAATTTGTATCTAATCTTCTCTTCGTTCAATTTTTTAAGTATATCACTTGTATCATTCTTTACTCTTGTTTGAAATTTTAAGAATACATCAGTATAAAAGATCTTCCTAAAAATTCCTATGCGCGCCTCTGTACTAGAATGCAATACTTTTAAGAACTCGCCTTGAGCTATCATGGAAATTTGAACAAATTGCTCACGATCTATACCAAGAATTTCATTTATTTTAGAATTAACGTCGCTAATTTTTGTTAATACCAATCCATCTGGCAAAGTTAATTCTGCGTACGCTTTTTCTTCTGTTTTACCATCACCTCTGCGTTTTGCGCGTGTATATGTGGGATGGCGCATTATTTTGTATGTTTCATTATAGTATATGAATTCGAGTTCAACATATGTTTCTGCTGTCGGCTCTGCATATTCGCTCCTCAACATATCCGCTTTCCTGCTATCACCACTTGTATTACCATATAACGCATATACAATTGCATCAAATATTGTAGTCTTCCCAGAACCAGTGTCACCAGTTATTAAATATAATCCATTATTTCCTAATAAACTAAAATCTATAATTTCTTTATCAGCAAAACAACCAAACGCAGACATGGTTAATTTAATTGGTCTCATGAGAGTGTCTCCACATTCCATATTTCATTAAAGAGCTTTTTTACATAATTTTCTTGCTCATCACTCATTGAGTGCCCGATTTGTTTTTGATATAACTCATCAAATTGTTGCAGAGGTTCGCGCTTTTCAGTGGTTTTGACTGGCTCTGTATCAATTATTTTCGATGTGCGCTTATTCTCATATTCAAGCCTCATTATATTTGGATAAACTGTCCTTATTTTAGAAATCGCATCCGGTATGTCTTCTTCATCTGTCAGTATAACACGAACATAATCATTAACATTCGTATTTTTATAATTCTCCAATTTCATTATGTCTTTATAACACCCTCTGATTTCTCTCAAATCTAACAATGGGATTAAAGGGAGCTCCTTAATTAGCACCTCATTCTTTTTCTTGATCTCCATCATAGTAACTGATTTTTCATAATTCACTTCGTTAAATGAATATTTAAGTGGAGATCCTGAGTATCTTATCGTCTCCTTAAACATATACTGCGCTCGATGATTATCACCTAAGGCAACATAATCAAAGACACTGAATATTTCTGGATCAATAAGCTTCCCTTCATCATATAGTATATCTTCAATATTGCATCTCATTGCGCCTGATACACATTGATGCCCTATGAAAATATTTCTATCTTGAACATTTATATCAAGACTGTTCAATATCGCTGAGACTGCATCAGCATAAGTTGACAACTCAAAATCAAAGAATTTTCTAACATTTGCAGGTTTAATATATGGTAACATCCATACTTTGATCTCTCCATATTCATCATTCAATAGTATTGGCGTTATATTTCCTGAATATTGCTTGGCAATATGAATATTTGAATTTTTTAAGAGCTCTGACGCGAATCCAACTCTATCAATACTATCATGGTTTCCAGTTATTATAAAGACATTAATTTTAATTTGATTTAACATTACTAAAAATCTCTCTAACAATTGGATTCCTTCTATTGTTGGAATAGTTTTATCATACACATCGCCTGCAATAATAAGGGATTGTATATCATTTTCTTTAGCAAGTGAAACGATTTTATTCAATATATCATCTTGAACATTAAACATTGAAAAACCATTTAATGTCTTGCCTAAATGTAAATCTGCAATATGAAAAAACTTCATGAATCATCCTCTTTAAATAACAATATTACTCACCAATTATTTTTATCAACACTCTTTTAGTACGTTTCCCATCGAACTCCCCATAAAAAATTTGTTCCCAAGTCCCAAAATCAAGTTTTCCGTTTGTAATCGCAACTACAACTTCCCTACCCATTATTGTTCTTTTTAAATGAGCATCGGCGTTATCCTCATAACCATTGTGATCATATTGATTATAAGGTTTCTCAGGAGCCAATTTTTCTAACCAACGTTCAAAATCACGATGTAAACCGCTTTCATTATCATTTATAAATACACTTGAAGTTATATTCATTGCATTAACTAAACATAAGCCTTCTTTAATACCACTATTCAATATAGCATCATCTACCTTATTCGTTATGTTTAAATATCCTCGTCTAGTTGGTATATTTATTTCTAATACTTTCCTGTACGTCTTCATTAAAATCCTCATTGATAACAAATTGTATATTCATTATATCATTTTATCTATGATTTAACAAATAATGAATATGATTGAAAATTATATCAACATCATTAACAGTCCGCTTTCGAATTATTTTAGTGACTTTTAGATTTATAGTATTATATATTAGATTTTATTTGTTAGTATAGTATTATATATTGCATCATTGCAAACAATAAATGCTAACCCATAGGTACCTTAGTCATGTTTAATTACTCTTTTTAATTATTGATAACAACATGCTTGACTAGCCTTTTGACTAATTAATCATTTATAAATATCATTATATCTCATATTAATAACAAATTCTAGTTTATTTAATAATTATCTCTTTAACACATATTTATTGGATAATAAGTTGTGACAGTATTTATAGACCATATTGTTAAAAGGATAGCTATTTTGTATAGATTTATATTTATAGTATTCTAATTTAGACGATAATATATTAATTATTGTCTTTATAAATGTCTACAAATAATAAATTATAGGATTACATCATATTATATTGAACTTTTTGTTTTGACTTAATTACTTAATTCTGATATTTGTTGAGATTAATCTTTTTAAAATAATAATAGATAGAAACTATTAAATGCTTTATTATCAGATTGTGAATATTCGTTTTATTTATTCATATTCATTTGGCAATTCAAGTTAATTTCTTATTTAAAGAAATAGCTGTATTAAATGTATGTCATAATTATCTATTTTTTTTGAGCATTTATTTTTTATATACAGTTTCTATGATCTAGGCATTTCATTCAAAACAGTGATATACCACGATATTAAAACAAATTAATTAAAAATAAATAGGTTGTACTATATTTATTTAAAAATAATAATCAACTTGTAAAAATTATAAAAGACTTATAGAAACCAGCATAAAGATTTAAATTAATTTTAATCGTTTAATTTACTTGTTCTCTTTTTATATTTGTCTGGGATATTAAGTAACTTCTGAGAAAATATAATGACTGTTTCAATTAAATGTATATTAGATGAATACTAATATTTAAATTTGATCGAATTAGTAATATACTTTTTAAATTAATATGTTTAATCTTTTAGAATCTGTTTCTTATAACTAAATTGTCATTACAAAAAAAGTTTTTAGAACTTAAAGCATGAAATGCATGTTGAGAATTCAATATATTTTCTTAACAACACTCGCTTTTTTATATAATATTTTTATTACATAGTAACAAATGGTTTTTTTATTTTTAACATAGTTAATTTTGTGATAGGCATAAATTTATGTTGATATGAATTTATTCAACAAAGCTTTAACAATCCCAAATATCAAGTAATATTTTTTGTACAAACGTATGTAAACAAATTTATTATACATAAAGTAAAGTTCTTAAATAATTGTTTTGGTAATTTTTTATATAAGTTTTATCAAAATTTAAATTCCCAACGAATATTGATCATCATGGTCTCATCTCGATGTGTCCGCAGTATACGAACAATATACACATATATATCAAGTTATATAAGGTAGTGTTTTTTTTAGTGGTACTATAATTTTGTAACAAAACTGGATTACGATTACTATTTTGGATATATTGATGGTTGTCTACATCAAATTCTCTACGGTTTGTTAATTTTAATAATTTTTATTCTAATGTAATAATGGCTTAAGCCTTTAAATTAAAGTAGCGGACTTGCTATTTTAAATATAAAAATATAAACGAATTGTTTTTTTATGTGGTATCTCTATAATAACTACATTGGTTATGCTCATTCTATACTTAACGTGGGGTTATTCAAAAACTCATTTTTTTTAAAATTAGCTAATGTGTTTTAATTGGAGAAAATAATCAACAACGAAGAAGCCAGAATTTACTATTATCTCAAGAGTCTTAGCAATTGTTAATTTGTCTTTTGACTTTGAATGATATTCCTCCTTCCTGTATAATTAAGGATTGTTATTCTCGCCTTTTTCTAATATGTTGAACATTACAGTTAACACCATTGCAAATTGCGATTATCGCTTTTTTAAAAGACCGCGACGATTTTTTATCACATTATAGCGATTTGTGATTTCTAGATGAGCCTTTGATCGACACGCTATAAGAGTGCATTGTACAAGAATGGATTTTAAATACAAATCAGCCTTTGAATTTCGAGTTTTTTTTTTGACCATCACATTCGTTGATCTGAGGAACTAGACCAGTCCTAAGAACAAAGGTGCTTGGGAGTCGGAAATACAGAAGTATCATTTTCAATTTCTGCTATAATACAAATAGCTGATACTCTTTACATGCCTGGACAAGTAGTTAAGTATAGCGATATCTTTTTTAAATGGAGCGACCTGTTGATTTATAATATTGTCTAATAACATTATATTTTTTTAAGGAAATAACTGTTTATTTGAATAAGGCGGAGTTTATTTAAGTATTCTGGGCTGATCTCTCCATCTATAGCTTGTTTAATATCTTCAATACTACCTTTAAAGCGTTTGCTGATTAACGATTCAATATCATCAACATTCTCTTCAGGATTCATTATGAATTTTTTAACAATGTGTTTAGAGAATCACCAATTGAATCTAATAAAACTTTATCTATCTTGTAGTTATTTAGTTGATGAGTTTTGTTCTCGATGTTTTTCTCCATTTTCATTGCAATAATTCTTGAAAGATATCTACAAATATCTCGCAACTCTCTAATGTTTAAAGGTGGGATGCAGTTTTGAGTAGGAACGTCTTGTCTGAATAAATTTGCTATCCAATCGGTAACTTTTTTGTCAGTTTTTTTACCACGAATAGTTCTTAGCTATTTAGAATGTGAAACAACAAAATTTAGCTCTTTCTCAAGTATATTATGCACGCGAATCCAATATTTACTAGTTGATTTCATACTGCTAATTAACCATGGTTTACACCTTTTAAAATTATTTCGAAACGTAGAAAAACTGTGTGTTTTTAGTCCTAACATCATTTTCACTTCCGTCTATTGAACAAAGTCGGCAAGCACAATAAAGTCCTTGTCACATCAATACCACAATAATGAGGATGTATAATTTCTAATGCCATAAGATTTGCTCTATATTAGTAAAAATATGGAATGTGAGATGTAGAATTGACTTACCTCACTTATTAATAAACATTTATATCCGTTCATTAGATGTGTATGTTAGCAAAGCATATTAATAAACTATTTACAATGTTCTAAATATTTTGTTTATACATGTAAAACCAAAAGAAATCTATTATTAATGAAATATGTTAATTACACATTTTAGCATTTTGAATTTATGATTAACAAAACCTTAAATATTATTGTGTTTGTAGTCAAGTTACTTATGCGAAATTATTTACTTTCACTTATTATTAATATTACGCCAGAAAATTGTATAACGACTTCATCACTAGTCATTATAAATTTTAAATACAAGATCTTAATTTGATAATCATTTATGTCCTGATTAAAGAGACAATTTTAATAATCACAGATCTACACTTCTGTATATCTAGTTTATATAAAAATAAAAGCAATAAAACATAGTTTTTTCAAATTCGAAATAATTCACTAAATAGCAATTTTATCTCGTTTAAACATTAACTTAATTTTCTAGAGTGTTAACCATATTATTGCCTTTTTTGAAATTTGAATAAAATTAACTATTATTAATGGGAATTTGATAGATTATCTACTCACAATTGATGCCATATTAAAAATTAGCCTATACTATTGTTAGCGTTTAAATATTCAAATCATGGATGAAATAATTCGGTTTATCTATTTCCATTATTATTATTGTGACTTTATAATATTGCATAGTGTTAGAATTAATATTAAATAAAGTAAAAATTCCAAAAATGCATCTTTTGATCGGAGTTTGCTCTTTTAAAATTAAATATGTTGTGAAAAAAATAATTAAATTTCTTGACCAAGAATTATAAATTTTAGTAGTGAATTTTGATCGAGTTTTTAAATAATGTAAGTGATTTTCAAGCGCACAATATTACACATTAATGATGTTGTACTAAATATCTATTTCATATAATTATTTTAATGTGTAGTTTATTGCATCGTATTTAGCAGCAAACACGTGAAAAATACTATAAATTCTATGGTACATTTACCTAATTTAACTGTTTAAAATGTTTATGTCATTTTATAAATGATCCAATAGTATTTTTGTTAAAGTGTGCATATAGTAAGGTTTAGATAAATTTGATCACACCAATCCAATCTCTAAATATTTGTGAAGTTACTAGACAGCATCTCAATTAACAGGAGGAACTACGTTAGTTAAGGAATGATATATTTGAATGTAGACATGAAGGCCCTGATTTTTAATTGGTGTAAAACCTCAAATTAAAACCATCAGTGTTGAACAATATTTAAACAAATTTATAGATTATATAAGATAACATTTAACTATTACAATAAAGCAATTAAAATTTAAAAATTAACTTAAGAATAAATACTACATAATGTTCTAATATTTATTAGTATAAAAAGCGCATAAAAGGACTGTTAATAAATATGTTGTTGACAATATACGTCTATTAATGTTAATACTCTAGTAAATTCTAAAATGTGTTCATTTTTTAACAATGGATTAATACATGATGATTTTTTAGCAATTTGTTTTTAAAAAGGAGCTATTTTATAGATTAATCCAGTTTTTTAGAAGAATTATAATAATTGCAAAGAATTTAGGTACGACTGTTTAATAAAAAAAGCAATTGATCTTACATAAGCTGTACGTATTAATTTTTTTCAATGATTATAGATTTAAAGATTAATAATTGAATTGCTAAATCTCAAGTAAGAATGTTCACATATTTTTTTTTCTATCAGCAGAGTGGTTTGTGTTTTGTTTTATCGTTTCTTTGGCAGTGTGAGTTAAAAACTAAGCTTTTTACGTGACATGAAAAAGCAGTCGAATAAATGAATAAAAAATACAATCAAACACTACTAAGACACAATATGTTGCTAAAAACACCCTCTACTCTAGATACATAATTTAAGTTGATTACTCGAACAAGTAAAATCTCTTTTAAACATATGAAAACCAGTTTAGGTTGAAATGTACTATGAAATTCTGGGATGTTATGATTTTAATCTCCAGAATCGATTAACTTCACAAAGATTTAAGGATAATGTAATTAACTTCATTTTTAAAAAATTGAATTTAACGTTGTTGTCTATTGAAATAAATTGCAAAATATGTTATAATCTACAATTCAATTTAGGAGAAATGTATCATGTTAATAAATAAAAGGAGTCTTGTTATTTGTATGATTACTTGTTTTCTAGTGTTAGTTGTTTGTGCTTATTTTATCTTTTCACATGCATTTAATACAAAACTAGGAGGCCGTTCTGTCAAGGTATTTTTTCAAGAAAGTTTATTTTAGATGTAAACAAATTATGAACGAGCCACCTATCTAATCATCACATTTCTATCATAACAAAATATTTTCAAAAACTGCTTGACAAACGAATTCATCAGTAGTAAAATGGAGAAAACGTACGATTTTGTCTAAACGTTTAATATCACAAATACAGCAGGACAGAAACGGAGGTGACGCGGTGAAGCTCGGAGACTACGCCCGGATAAGAACAGGGCTTGTTCTGTCCAGAAAGGAGGCCGCCGAGGAACCGGCGTTGCGACAATATACGGCGCTCACGCTTAAAGCTCTGACAGAGGACGGCTGGATTGACCGAGAAGTGACCGAGCCGTATGACGCAGCGACTATACTCAAGCGAGAATATTTCACACACGAGGTGATATTTTACTGAGGCTCAGCGCACCATACACAGCAGCCTTAATATTAAAGGGGATCGAGGACTTGCTTGTATCGTCGCACTTTGCGATTATAAGGGCAAACGGACGGCGGGTCGCCCCATATTATCTGCATTGGTGGCTGACTCAAAGCAGAAAGCGATTTTATAAGCAAGCGAGCGGAGCGTCAATGATGGGAACGATACACTCCGGATATATAAGCGATATGGACTTCACTCCGCCGCAGATAGATGTTCAGAGACAAATGGGTGAGTTGTTGCAACTGTCGTACCGTGAGCGGGAATTGCTCGACCAACTAAGTAAAAAGAAAGCGATGTTGGTAAACGCGGCGAATAGCAATCTACGGGCACGAACGCAACGCGCAGACTTGGGCATTATGCAAAATGAATATGTTTTTGCATAACATTCCGGACGCAACGATTTGGCAGGGAGATACGCTCGCCAACCCGCAGAACATCGCTGATGATACGCTGATGAAATTTCAGGTGGTGGTTGCAAGTCCGCCGTTTTCACTTGACAAGTGGGATAGCGGATTCCTGCCAGACGAAAAGGCAAAAATGTCAGCGAGCCTTGACCCGTGGAAACGTTTTGACTGGGGTATCCCGCCGGTGTCAAAGGGCGATTACGCCTTTGTGTGTCATATGCTCCATTGTCTTGATGACAGCGCCGGGCGTATGGGTATCGTTCTGCCGCACGGCGTGTTGTTTCGCGGAGCGCAGGAGGGTAAAATTCGCCGCACGATTATCGAAAACTTCAATCTGCTTGACGCTGTTATCGGGCTTCCGGCGAACCTGTTCTTCGGCGCGGGCATTCCCGCCTGTATACTCATATTTAAGAAGAACCGCCCAAACCGCAATGTGTTTTTCATTGACGCAAGCGGCGATGGAAACTACGAAAAAGGCAAAAACCAAAATATTCTGCGTGAACAGGACATTGAGAAAATCGTCACCACCTATCAAACTCGCGCCATAATTGATAAATACAGCTACGAGGCGACGTTTGACGAAATCCGCGAGAATGACTTCAACCTCAACATCCCGCGATATGTGGACACATTTGAGGAGGAACCCGAGGTTGACATCACCGCCGTCAAAGCCGAGATAGCTGGCATTGAGGCTGAACTCGCAGAGATACAGACCCAAATGGCGGTGTATATGGCAGAATTGGGGGTATAAGCGGATAACCCCGGCACACGATTTCATACAAGAAAATACAGCCGATGCGCCGTTGATAAAGGCGCGGAAAGGGATAAACCTATGAAACTGAAAGCACTTAGCCACTATGACAACGACCTCAACACGAGGTTCGGCGATTGTATACTGCTGTACGACAATACCAATCTTGTCGTTTACGACTGTGGACATACTGACCATAAAAAAGCCGTTGTAGAGTTTTTGGGAAAGAATAACTCCATTACATCAGTAAATATTGTTGTCTCACATAACGACAGTGACCATACAGACGGAGTAAACGAGTTGCTTATATGGCTATATTATAGCGAAAAATATACAGTCAGCGTATATACTCATCAGTATCTCAAACACGTTGATACAATTCTTGATAAGATTGACGATGGGCGCAGAACTCGCGAGAGCCTAAAAAAGGCGTTACTTGCAGAATTCGATAACATCAAGACAATAATTGAGACAGCAGAGGCATTAGGGTTTAGTGCCATAGAGGCACTACGCGGGATAACTGTCGGCACTTGTACCATAGTTGGTCCTACTATAGATGAGTTTACTGACGTTGCGGCTACTGCTGTTGACAGTCGTGTAGGCAACAGCATCGGCGAAGGTCACGCTGAAGAAACGGTAATGAATGCCGCAAGCGTGCAGTTAAAGTGCGAACTCGACGGTAATGAGACAGCTTTACTGTGCGGAGACGCTTCACCCACATATCTCAAGGACCTCGACAAATACGATGTCATTCAGTTGCCGCACCACGGGCAACTTGCCGATGCAGAAGCGGCGTTCGACGCGTTGGGAAACGCAGGGAGCAAGACGTTCTTGATTTCCGACAACACAGGGTCTGGTGCGACGAGCGGAGGGTCTGATGACCTTATGCAATCAGACGCAAGTAAAGGAAAGCGGATTAAGAACACAAATAAGGAAATTGTTGAATTGCCGGAAGAATCTCTTTACGGAGGCGGATGGAGTAAAACCCAAAGCGGTATCATTAGACCAGCAACCCCAAAGACGGGAGGGTACGGAGCGTCATATGGTATTCTGTAAAAGTCGCAACTTTTTAGGCGAAACCGATGAAACACTCAAGAGTCACGTCGCTTTCATTAACTCCGTTTTTGAGGTTGAATTGCACCAAGTGGCTGACGTGCTTAATATGGTGTGGTTCGTAGCTGAAGAGCATTCGGCAATACTTTATATGGCGGGGCATACGGGGGACGCACTCAGAATCATTATCAATCTCCACAGTCTATCCGAGTGCGGAGTTGGTACTCAGATAAGGGATATTTATCTGAACACCTGCACATCAAAACCTGATAACGAAGCCAGTAGAGCCGAGATTCCTAACTCATCGAGTATAGTATTCCCGTGGGACGCGAGTGAGGACGAAAAGAAAAAGATAGGTATTACTGAGAAACCCAAGTTCCTCACCTTAGATGATGCGCTTGCAAAAGTGAAAGACGACGGGTTTCGGATTCACCTTTGTATCCAAGACACCGTTACAGACTATAACGTGAAAATGGCGCATTTCTTGCCAATGGACGAGTGCGGGCTCGGGTTCAGTCCGACCAAGAGCGAGTTGCGTCTGTATAACCACAAGGGAAGCCTTGCTGAGAAACTGGCTGACGCGTTTGAAAAAGTCGCAGAATAAGGAGAATTGATATGGAAGCAAAAGTACCATTCTACAATATCGTGAACATCTTCTTGCCGGGGCTGGTGCTAATCGGCTCGTGCGTGTTGCTTTTCCTTGACGAAGTGAAAACTCTCGTCGATAAAGTCACGAATATCGGCAGCGCAGGACTGGAAGTGTTGATCACGGTGTCGCTGTTTGCGATTGCCTACGAGGTCGGTTACATTATGTTTCGGCTTGGGTCGGCGATTGTAGAACCTATACTTAAAAAGACGTTTGGCTGGGCCGATTACAATGATTTTATAAAGGCGGGCAAGTCGAGCGACAAAGCTCACGACAAGCTCGAAACGCTCTCACGCGAGTATGCTTTCGCAAGAACACAGGTAATGCTGTTTATCGCGCTTGCGGTGCTGACCGGAATACGGATGCAGTGGTGGTTTATGGGCATCTGTGTTGCTGTTGCCGTATTGTTCGTGTGTACTGCCCGTGGTCATATGAAACGCACACAAAAAGCCGTAACGCAATACCTCACCGCTCCCACAACGGAAACCAAGGTGGCGACAAATGCCTAATACAATTATACTTCCAAGCGGGTGGAAAACGACGAAGCTCAAGCAATTGTTTGACCACCTTACTCGTAAAAACACAGAGGGTAACTCAAACGTGCTTACCATATCAGCGCAGTATGGTTTGATAAGTCAGGAAGATTTCTTTAATAAATCGGTCGCGAGCGAGGACTTGTCCGGCTACTATCTGCTTAGGCGTGGCGATTTTGCATATAACAAGAGCTACTCCGCAGGCTATAACTTCGGCGCATTCAAACAGCTGACACGTTATGATAGTGGAGTTGTGTCTCCGCTGTATATTTGCTTTACCCCTAACGCGAATAACAAGTGTCCAGAGTTTTATGTGCAAGTCTTTGAGTCAATGCTACTTGACCGTGAGATTAAGGCATTTGCACAGGAAGGCGCAAGAAATCACGGTTTGCTTAATATCGCGGTGGACGATTTTTTCTCAATGCCAATCCCCCTCCCGCCCCTCCCCGAGCAACGCGCCATAGCCGAAATTCTCACCGCACAGGATAATCTTATCGCGCTCAAACAGCGGCTGATTGACGCGAAGAAGCATCAAAAGCGGTGGCTTATGCAGAATTTGTTGACGGGGAAGATGCGTTTGCCGGGGTTTTGCGGCGAGTGGGAGAATGCGAGATTGGGGGATGTTGCAAAAGTTTCAAATGGCAAAGACCATAAAGATTTGGCGGATGGCAAAATTCCTGTTTATGGTTCCGGTGGGATAATGAGATTTGTGGATACTGCAATTTATTCAAAAAAGTCAGTATTGATTCCACGAAAAGGTTCACTCCGCAATTTGTTTTTTGTAGAAACGCCTTTTTGGACGGTAGATACAATTTTCTACACAAAAATCCGAGAAAACCGAGCGCTTCCGCAATTCTTATTCTTTTCTCTATCCTTGCGTCATTTGGAAAATTTAAGTGAAGCAAGTGGCGTTCCGAGTTTAACCCAAGGTATCCTGGATAAACTTAAAATTCCTCTCCCTCCCCTCCCCGAGCAAACCGTAATCGCAGAAGTCCTCACCACGGCTGGCAGGGAAATCGAACTGCTGACGCGGGAGCTTGAACAGCAGAAGCTTATAAAGAAGTATCTGATGCAGCAACTTCTGACGGGTAGAAAGCGGGTGAGAGTATGAGCGAATTTCTCTACAAGCCTAAATACACGCTCACGGACGAGATTGTCACGCTTGTCGCGGACATCGCCGCCAAAGTTGAGGCTCTGACAATTCACAGCGGTATGGAGCAGAACCCAAAACTGCGCCGTATTAACCGCGTGAAATCGATTCACTCGTCGCTGGCGATTGAGAACAACACACTGACGGTTGAGCAGGTCACGGCATTACTTGACGGCAAGCGCGTTCTTGCGCCGCCGCAGGATATTTTAGAGGCTCAAAACGCGATACAGGCTTATAACAAGCTGCTTGACTATAACCCATATGACGTTGACGATTTGCTGTCCGCTCACGGCGTTTTGATGAAAGGCTTAGTCTCTGAGGCGGGGCAGTTTAGAAGTGGTTTCGTTGGCGTAGCTCGCGGGAATGAGATAATCCATATCGCACCGCCCGCTATTGATGTTTCGGGGCTTATAGCGGATTTGTTCCGTTGGGTAGAGGGCGCGAAGGTTCACCCGCTGATAAAGAGCTGCGTGTTCCACTACGAGTTCGAGTTCATTCATCCGTTTCAAGACGGGAACGGTCGTATGGGCAGAATGTGGCAAACGCTGCTGCTGTCGCAATGGAAGCAGATTTTTGCGTGGCTGCCTGTCGAGAGTATTGTGCGCGACAGGCAACAGGAATACTACGCCGCGCTGTCACATTCCAATGACGCAATGGTTTCAACAGAGTTTATAACATTTATGCTGAACGCGCTAAACACAACAATCGACGGTTACACCGACCAAGATAGCGACCAAGTAACCGACCAAGTTAAACGCTTGATTGATGTACTCGGCACAAGCGCATTGTCTGCGTCAGAGTTAATGAGCCTGCTCGAATTGAAGCATCGCCCGACATTCAGGCAAAATTATCTGCACCCCGCACTTGAAGCGGGTCTGATTGAAATGACGTTGCCGGACTCTCCGAACTCGCGAAATCAGCGTTATCGGCGCAAAGGCAGCTAACCATAGAAAGCGAGGTCAAAACTGATGACGGTAAATAATCCTAACGCGTACCTCGAAAGAGAGTTTCAGGCGCAGGCGGCTGATGTGCTTCACAAGCTCGGCTACGCGCCGATAACGCCGGAGGAGTGCATAGCGCAGCGCGGTGTGCGGTACAACGTGCTGCTAAAAGACATACTGCGCAAAAAACTTCACGAACTGAACATTTTTGAATATGGCGGCACGAAGTATAAATTCAAGCCCGCCAATATTGAACGCGCCATTGACGAGCTTGACGCGAACCTTGCCGATGGGCTTATTAAGGCGAGCGAGAAAGTCTATGACGCGCTCCTGCTCGGGCGCGACTTGCCGGAAACGGTTGCGGACGGACGGACACTGTCGTTCAATTTGCGCTACATTGACTGGGATAATATTGAAAATAATACGTTCCACGTTACGCGTGAGTTTTCGGTGTCGAACGCGGCGGGTGACGACGGCGCGATACCCGACCTTGTGCTGTTTGAGTGATTGAATGCAAAACTCCGACCCTTGATGTTGATTTGGGCGTGGAGCAGCATATCCGCAATCAGAGTGCGGACTACATTCCGCAGTTGTTCAAGTTCACGCAGGTACTGCTTGCAAGCAATAAGAACGCTATCAAATACGCCACAACCGGAACGGGCAAGAAGTATTGGAATATCTGGAAAGAGCAAAACGCAGATTGGCACAGCGAGAGGCTCGCGGAGTGCGTTGTTGACCGTTTGCCAACGGAGCAGGATAAGGCAATCGTATCTTTGTTTACTCCGGAACGATTGCTTCGGCTTGCTCGCTATTTTACACTGTATGACGCGAATGTGAAGAAGATAGCCCGCTATCAGCAGTATTTCGCCGTTGAGAAAATAATAAAGACTATCGGCATATATGACACGATTAGCGGCAATCGCCAAAGCGGCGTTATTTGGCACACGCAGGGCAGCGGCAAATCGCTGACTATGGTTATGCTTGCCAAGTATCTGTTAGAGCAAATTCGCGGAGCGAAAGTGATTATTGTCACCGACCGTACAGAGCTTGACAGACAGATTGAACAGACATTCAGCCATACGCGGCTTAAACCCGCCCGTGCCACAAGCGGCAAGAACCTCATTGAACTCATAGGCGAGGGCAAGTCGGACATTGTTACAGCGATAATTAACAAGTTCAGCACCGTCGAGAACAGCAAGCTCAAAGTCGAAAGCCGCGATGTTTTCGTGCTTGTAGACGAGAGCCACCGCACGAATTACGGTAATCTTGCCGCCAAAATGCGCCTTGTGTTTCCGAATGGCTGCTATATCGGATTCACAGGAACGCCGCTTATGAAAAACGAGAGAACGGCGGCACGGTTCGGTAATCGTTACATTCACAAGTACACAATCAAAGACGGCGTTGACGATAAGGCGATTGTGCCGCTCATATACGAGGGGCGTTTTGTCGAGCGATGAATTGTTTGGTAGTAATTATCAATCGATTACGTTTAGACCAGATAAGGATATGAGCTGGTATAAAAAGGTTTTTTATACATCAGGATAAATATGTGAGTTTTATTTATTAAATGTATTGCACTGTGTTCACACCAACTTTAGTTTTGCTTTTCTATTCTTTTACATTACCACTGTCTCCTGAAAAAATATATGAAAATGCAATTGAATACGACATGGAAATAAAAGCGATGACAGACAAAAATGTTGTCTCATACGATAACGCGGTTGTCGTTTCAAATGATGGAAAAACATTACAAACGCACATGAGGTTGCTTATTTAAAATTGGCTTGATAATCGAGTTTGAATGCTACTCTATGCTATTTTCTTTTAAGCAAAATTATAAAAAAGCTGAACTTATAAAGTACAATACTGAACAAGATATTGCAATTCTAAAACTAAAAGAATTGCTTTATTTGAGTTAAATCCTTAAAAAATCAGATTCGGATAGGTTTAAGTCTGGACAAAACATTTATGCTGTCGGTAACGCTCAAAATCATGGGATTAGAATAACTCAAGGATGTATCAGTATTCCATTGTTAAAAATGAATTATCAGGAAATGATAATTGATGTGATTAAATGTGATCTAACAAAAACAGAAGGAAACAGTGATAGCTCTTTATTCAATGAATGATGAATCTAATTGGAATAACAACGTTCAGACTAAAAGATAACGATGGGAATGTTGTTCAGGGAGTGGCATATTGCATACCTAGCAATATTGCATATACTTATTTACTCGATTAGTCATTTATGCCATAAACAATTAGAAAATAATAACTATGAATATGCCATTTCAGGATATAATTCAGTTGTCATTAGTAAAATACAAAATATCGTTATGATTTTATTCTCCAGAATCGATTATCATCACAAAAATTTAAGAATATTGTTAATTAACTCATTTTTAAAGAATTGAATTTAAAGTTGTTGTCTATTGAAATAAATTGCTAAATATGTTAAAATGAAATTGTAATTCAATTTAGGAGAAATGTATTATGTTAATAAATAAAAAGAGCATAATTTGTGTGATTGCTTGTTTTCTAGTGTTAGTTGTTTGTGCTTATTTTATCTTTACACATGCATTTAATACAAAATTAGGAGTAATGAACAATGTTAGAACTATTAAAATAAAAAAAGAAGCAGTTGATGCACAAAGCTATTTAGAAGGTTTTGATGATGCGGATTTATCCACAGATGGCACATTAACAAGTTTTACAGGAACTCAGAAAATAGATATTAACTTATTAGACTATGTTTCTGATGTGACAGGCATTGATTATATTGAGCCTGAATCGGAGACTGTAATTAAATATTTTGCTACATACGATTCTGAGTCAAATATAGTTACTTTATCTGCAAATATCATTATGCCTGATAAAACAGAAATGCTAGATGAAATCTATGGAATGGCTTTTATTGATGGTAACGGCGAAATTGACGCTGTAATGAATGTTGAAGGAGAAAGCATATTATTAAGTGAACTTAGACAACTAGGCGTAATTGAAAATTGTGGTTGGCTTTCAAAACTGATTAAATTAGTGGTAGTATCCGTTGTTGC
>JAIRMA010000008.1 GCA_031259085.1 Christensenellaceae bacterium | reverse complement strand
CTAACAAAAATTGGACGAGTTTCTAATGTGCTTTTCATTATTTTAAATTGATTTTCTATTTCAGTTAATCCTTTGTATTTCTCAATAATCATTAAATCCGCCATTTCAAGCTCAGATGTGATAATCTGATAAAATCCAAAACTTCTTTTATATTCTTCTATTTTTTTATGATCTATTAATACCTTTAAATCATTAGAATCAAATAATTCACCTGTATTTGAATCTAATATATCCCGACTTAAAAAGCGCTTAATGTTTTTTACCTGACTTCTACTAACTTTGAAATTATCTTTAAAGCTACTGCATTGTGTTAGCAATTCAAAACATGATTCGCTTTTAAGCATTAGCTTTTTTGCGCATTCCTCGCTCCAATATACTAGAACCTTTTCCTTTATAAGACGTTTATTTTGCTTCTCGTCTAGAACAACCCTCTCTACTATACGGCTTTTGTATTTGAATGAATTGTTAACGTATGTATATCCCTCATCGGAATAAGTCCATTCGCGTTCATCGGCTCTGGTTTTTATGAGACTCTTTGATACAATATATCCATTTCCTAAATCAGTAAGATGAACCAAATATGAATAGGCGAAAACGCCTTGGTCTCCGATTAATATAAATCTAGATAAATCCAATCCAGGCACAGAGTTTTTTAGTGAGTATTTTAAAGTAAGGTGATCAAGTGTATTCCCAGAAAATGATTCTAGCGAGACTGGCAATCCATCGTTATCCATGAAAAGACCCATTTGCACTATTGGCAGTTTCCGTTTTTCTTTACATACTCCAAATTTACGAAAGCCACTTTCAATTACGGTTGAGCATTCATCTAATACATCCTCATCTGGCTCGTCCGTCTCAAAATAGAAATTTGTTACGTCGTAGTAAATAAATTCTGTAGATCGACCTGCATTATTAATTAAATTTGTGTTCATTCTTTGGATAATCTGCTTTTTGAATCGCTCTATGAACGTTAATGTGTCATAAACATTATCAGGATTATGGTCATCTAAAATCGGCGCATAATAGTTGTCATTTTGCAAAACTGTAGAGAATTTGGATACAGGTTCTAGTATTTGTCGAAAAACTAAGAATTTAAAAAATCCATAGACGTCATATTCAATCTTAGTTAAGTGTTTGCAACTCGCAAAAACTGCTGGAAGTCCAAGTTCGTCCAAAATGCGATCTAATAAAATATTAGAACAATGTTTGTTATTAGATATGCAAATTGGATTGCCAGGAGTAAAATTGTGATTAAAATTAATGCCATAATCAGGATCTATTGTGCAATATGGCTCTAATGCTGGAATTAGTGGTCTACCAGCTTTAAATGACTCTCTAAGCCTTTCTAAATAATTAGGCTGTCCATCATCGTAATTGGAAAGTGGACCTAAATACAATACCACAAATTTATGTGTAGACGTATTTCCTGATTTACCCTCTATTCGTCTAGAATTTGACAATCTTAAACGTGGTTTGGATTTTGGATCTAATACTTCAATATGCATTTTTAAATATATCTCACTTATGGTGCCGCGGTGCCACTTATATAATATGGCACAGATGAAAAAAATGCAAACAAAAATAACATAAATCTTCAATTATTTGAAAAAGTTTGTTTGATTTTTTATTTGAACTGACAAATACAGGGCGTCTCAAGTTTAGTGTAGGATTTTTTTAAGAAACTGCACTAAACTTGGATAATTAACTTTTTTGATTCTCAACTATTATAATATGAAAAAAAGATTGAAAATAACAGGTTTGTATGATATACTTAATATAAATCTATTTTTATCCTTAACGCGTTGTAAATAAGGATATTTGGAGTATGATTATGAAAGAGAATCATGATTATAAAGCTGGTGCAGAATTCGTCAAAAATTTTGCAGGTGACGTAATTCAAAAATTTGGGCCACGTCTCCCTGGGAGTGATGAAGAACGCGCGGCTGCAGCGGATATTGCAAACACATTTTCGACTGTTACTGGGAATGACACCAAAGTTGAGGATTTTAAACTGGCACCGATCGCAAGTATTGGTTTTATTCCAGTATTAGGTGTAGTTTCACTTCTGTCACTAGGATTATATATTTTAGTATCACCTTGGGCATCGTTTGCTTTATCAACAGTCTTACTTCTTTATGCAGTTGTTCAAATATTCATGTATAAAGGCTTGTTTGACGTATTATTCCCACAAAAAATATCAAAGAATCTCTATTCGAAAATTGATGGAGGCAGTAAAATTGATTATACTATAGTATATAGTGGTCATATCGATTCAAGCTGGAATTGGAATTTAGCTGTTACAAAACATCCACAACTATCAATTATTAAAACAATCTTTGGAGTAGTGGGTATTCTAATTGTATTGTTATTGAGTATAATAAGGGTTAGTACTGATCATCTGGCGTTTTCAATTAAAGAGGGGCTAGTGACGGCAGGAGATTGGATATTTTTCCTTCTTCCATTCGTTTTCTTGCCTGGTTTTTACTGGCTATCAATATATTTAAGTTATGATAAGAAAATAGCATCACCTGGTGCTATGGATAATTTGTCTGGTACAGGATTAGCATTATTGATGGCAAAGCATTACAAAGATAATCCTGATGAATTGCCTGAAAATTGTCGTATAATCGTAGCTGGGATGGGAAGTGAAGAAGCTGGATTGAAAGGCTCATTTGCATTCATGAAGGCACATAAAAACGATACTGATTTGCTTGTAAATCCATATTTTGTAAATCTCGATTCATTCAGAGACTATGATCATTTTAACGTGGTAACGGGTGATTTATGGTTGATGAGTCACTTCGATCCAGAACTTATTGAAATGGGAGAGGAGAGTATAAAAGAGGTAGGTTTAACACCTAAGAGAATTAAAAATCCTGTCGGCGGTTGCGATTCTACACCGTTTTATCGTGCTGGCTATAAAACTGTTACTCTTTGTGCCCAAAACCCCACTGCCACTAATTATTATCATACATATAATGATAAAGTAGAGGATCTTAATCTTGACACCTTAGAAAAGGCATATGAAGTTGTATTGAATGTTTCAAACAAGATACATGCAAAACATTCTTCAAAAGCGGATCATTAATCTAGTTGTTAACGATTTAGAACAAATTCTATATATTACTCAAATAATCGATAAGAGATGTATTTAAAAACTGCTATTTGTTTTAAAGTAGCAGTTTTTAGTTTAGATATGGCAGATTCATACAAAAAATAAGAGCCTTTATATGTGTTAAAACACGAATAATCAACGGACTAAGTGCAAGCATTTATTGTCTTGACATCAGTTATTGGTTATGTAAAAATTACTATTAGGATACACTAAAACATGAGTTATTAAGTATGATAGTTGCTGATATTTTTTAAATACATACGCTAGGTTATTATAATAAGAGAATTTAAGATCAGTAAAAGCAAGAAATATTCAACTATATTAGGCTAGCTTTACAGGAACAAAAAGTGGAGGTATTATGCCAAAAACATCTGATATTAGTAAAGGGAAGGCCCCTAAAATTCATGATGCGGAGAACACTGATGCATGTGCAAGCGATGAAAGCACAGGAATAAATTATGTAGATAAAGAAGCCATAGAGAGCATTCGAAAAAACGCTGGTTATTTTGTGTTAGATGCAGTATTTAGACGAATAAGGTTTAAAATTAGATTTTTGGTTCAGAAAATACTAAATCTAGAGAAGGATGTTGACTTTGAAGGATTATTTAAACTTTTAATTTACCAGCGGATTTTGAATCCATTATCGATAAAAGAGACTTTTTATAACAAAGACAACTATCTATTTGGAATAACGAAATCGCAAAAACTGAATGAAATATATCTAGTATTAGATGAGATCGCGGATAAAATTAGGTCATTACAAGATGGAATAGACAAGTTTATGATTAATTCTAATGCGGGGAGAGTTCACGATGTTTGCTATTGTAGTATAAGCTCATATTCATTTACTAGTGATGTAGAGAATGATCATAATTTGCATACAGATTTTCGAACCGGGTTAGCAGATTCAAAAAATAAAGCAATTTTTGAAGCCGATGGGAAATTAACATTTCATATGTGTTTATACATAGATACTAATGAAATACCAATATCCTATAAAATTTATCAAAAGAAGGATGATAAGGATTTCAGAAAACAGTTATCAAATGCTATTAAGGAAAAGAAATCTAAATATAAAAGGATTGTTGCTGTTTCTAATCTTAGTATTAATGAGCATGTTAATATTGACGATGTCATTAATAATGGTGATGGGTATATAATTGGCGGTTCACTTTGCTCAATAAATTATGATTTGGCCCTTGACGAATGGATTCTAGATGGGGATGGATATGAGTACAATTTTAATAAGACGGTTAAGTATAAATCTAAAACATTGAAACGTGCAATTCTTAATTCTGATGGGAAGTTAGTAGGGATTAACGAAATGGTAATAGCATATTGGAGTGAACATGATTATTATAAGCAAACAGATAATCTTGATGATAGCATAAAAAAACTTTCGACAATAATGAGTCTGAGACCTATAAATATTCAATCAAGTGAATCAGGTGACACAATTAATTTTCATTCATCAAACAAAACAAGTGTTGACTATGGATATCAGAAATTAGGCTACAGCATAATATTTACTTCAGAAGTGAACAGTAGTGATACTGAAATACTGAACAAATATCTCAAATTTTCTCATGCATATGATTGGTTTAAGCCTTTAAATAATGATTTAGAGGGCAGACCAGCGTATGTAAAGCAAAGATCACACACAGAGTCACACTTTATGGTTTCATTCTTTTCAATAGTAATATTGCGAATAATACAATACAAAGTGCTCAAATATCTAAGTTCAATGGGTAGCGATGCAAAACAAGATATTTGGTATTGGAGCGAAAAAAAAATAATAGAAGCACTAAACGAATGTATAGTAGGCGATGCAGGAGGAAATTATTACTTAAGATGTGACACAGGAGTCTTTGATGATTTAACAGTAGTCTTTAATGCATTCAATATTGACAGTACATTTTTAATACCAGATTCGGTTACGTATAACAGAAATAAAATAAATATGTATAAGAGATTTACCTTTTAATGTTGGCCATAACAATTCAAATCGAGGTTTAGGCTATCTTACATATGTTTATTGAGAGCATGTAATAGAATTTTTTTTGTGTTCAATTAAAGCCAAGAGAGCTCATGAGAATTTTTTATAAAGAATTGTAATATTAAAAAGGGGGAGTCATTTCTGACTCCCCCCTTAATTAGTTTTGAATTATTATTATTTTGAGCGCACTGCAGCTTGAGCAGCAGCCATTATGGCAATAGGCACTCTGAATGGTGAGCAGGAAACATAATTTAAGCCAACTTTGTTGCAGAATTCAACTGTTGAAGGATCCCCACCGTGTTCTCCGCAGATACCTAATTTTAAATTCGGGTTTGCGGCCTTACCTCTTTCCACAGCTAATTTTATCAGGCTTCCTACGCCTACTTGATCAAGGCGAACAAAAGGATCAAATTCTAGAATTTTATTCTTATAATATGCAGAAAGGTATTTATCTGCATCATCACGGCTGAATCCAAATGTCATTTGTGTTAAATCATTAGTACCGAATGAGAAGAATTCAGCTTCTAGTGCGATTTCCTGGGCAGTGAGCGCAGCACGTGGAACTTCTATCATGGTACCTACTGAATAATCAACGTTGATACCTTGTTCCTCCATAACTTTTTTCGCAGTTTCAACTACGGTTTTCTTAACAAATGCGAGCTCTTTTACTTCACCTACTAAGGGAATCATTATTTCAGCTTTGACATTCGCACCAGCTTTATTTACTTCAATTGCAGCCTCAATAACAGCACGTGTTTGCATCTCAGCTATTTCTGGGAATGTCACTGATAAGCGGCAACCTCTATGTCCTAACATAGGATTAGCTTCGTGTAATTGATCTACTGTTGCTTGTAATTCTTCATAAGATATATTCATATCTTTTGCGAGCGATTCAATTTCTTCACGCTCCTTTGGTAAAAACTCATGTAAAGGTGGATCTAAGAAACGAATTGTAACAGGATATCCTTTCATTTCATTATATATACCAATGAAGTCTTCCCGTTGCATTATTAATAATTTATCTAATGCAATTTTACGTTGTTCGAGAGTTTTGCTAACAATCATCTCACGTATTACTGGTATTCTTGCTTCATCAAAGAACATGTGTTCAGATCTGCAAAGCCCTATACCCTCAGCACCAAATGAACGTGCCACTTTTGCATCATGTGGGGTGTCAGCATTCGCGCGAACCTTGAGTGTTCGTAATTCATTTGCCCACGACATGATAGTTTGAAAATTCCCAGTAATATTAGGTTCAACAGTTTCAATAACTCCAGCATAAATTTTACCGGAAGCGCCATCGAGAGATATAATATCCTTATCAGTAAATATGTTGCCAGCGATTGTAGCAGTCCTAGACTCCATGTCAATTGCAAGATCCTTACAACCTGAAACGCAACATTTACCCATACCTCTAGCAACCACAGCTGCATGAGAGGTAAGCCCGCCACGAGCCGTTAAAATGCCCTTAGCGGCATTCATTCCTTCAATGTCTTCAGCAGCAGTTTCTAATCTAACTAAAATAACTGATTCTCCAGCGCGTGCTCTTTCGACAGCCTCTTCAGCAGAAAAGGCGATTTTTCCAGATGCTGCACCAGGTGATGCTGGAAGTCCTTCAGCTAGGGCGACTGCTTTTGAAATGGCTTTGACATCAAATGTAGGATGAAGTAAATCATCTAATTGTTGAGGGTCGATGCCCATTATTGCGGCTTCTTTTGTACATAAGCCTTCATTAACTAAGTCGATAGCAATATTGATTGCTGCTTGCGCTGTTCTCTTCCCACTACGAGTCTGTAGCATGTATAGTTTTCCGCGTTCAATGGTAAATTCCATATCCTGCATATCGTGGAAATAATTTTCTAGTTTTGATGCGATTGATACAAACTGATTATAAGCTTCTTCATTATCTTTTTTAAGATCGTCGATTGAGGAAGGTGTTCTGATACCAGCTACAACGTCCTCCCCTTGAGCATTCATGAGATATTCACCATACAATTTCTTTTCACCAGTTGCTGGATTTCTTGTAAATGCAACACCAGTGCCTGATGTAGGACCCATGTTTCCAAAAACCATCGATTGAACGTTAACAGCAGTCCCACAGTTACTAGAGATATTCTTCATGCGACGATATGATATTGCACGGGGATTATCCCATGATCTAAAGACTGCTTCAATAGCGCCTACTAATTGGACCTTTGGATCTTGTGGAAATTCGTAGCCCTTTGATTTGAAGAAGAATCCCTTATAATCTTCTATCAATTCTTTTAAATCTTCTGCAGTGAATTCGGTGTCTAAGACGATGCCTTTTGACTTCTTTTTTGCATCGATTACTTGTTCGAAATGTTCTTTACTAAGTCCGATAACAACATCGGAATACATTTGAATAAATCGTCTATAGCAGTCATATGCGAATCGTGGGTTCTCAGTGAGGTTTGCTAATGCCTTAACAGAAACATCATTTAAACCAAGATTCAAAATTGTATCCATCATGCCAGGCATTGATACTGGAGCACCGCTTCTGACTGATACGAGGAAGGGATTTTTAGAATCACCAAACTTCTTCCCAACTTCTTTTTCGATCTTTTTCAAATTAGCAAAAACTTCATTAATAATAGTTTCTGATAATTTTGCACCATCTGCATAATATTGTGAACATGCCTCTGTTGTGATAGTAAAACCTTGGGGCACGGGCATGCCTAATGCGGTCATTTCCGCTAGATTTGCACCTTTGCCACCAAAAAGTGCTTTGTTTTTTCCGTCTGACTCTTTAAAAAGGTAAACGAATTTTTTCTTTGCCATTTTTTTCTCCTTAATATAATTCAAATTTATATTAATAAATTGATTGTGCGCATAAGCGTTGTAGCAACTGACAAATAGCAAATAAAAACCTGTTCATTTTGTATATTACAACAGAAAACGAGAGAATGCGTTAATTGAAATTTTGTAAATCTCTCTTTTATACAGTATATATTTAAATGAATGAATCGAGAGCCTCGATTGCTAAACCTCAGTAGCGTTGAAAATTATACTACAAATTTGATTATAAAACAAGTAAATACTAATCACTATTTTGAATAGTCATTTAGGTATTTTATGTGAAATTTCAGAAATTTAGTTATATGATATAAAATCGAATTCGAATTGTTAGAAAATGCATAAGATTAGACGAATAACTGCAGAGTAATAATGAACACAAAATTCTGATTTAATTGGAATTAGCCGTGTTTAGACGAGAGGATATAAATTTGTAGGTATAAATGATAGAAAAATGATAAATAATAAACACAATTATGAATATGATATTAAAAATGATGTAGATAAAAGTTGTAGATAAATTAGCAATGTTAGTTTTTGAAAAATCAATGATCAATAATTTAGTCAACGCATATAGTATATAAAAAACTAAACTAGAGTAAATTATTATTATTGGAAAAAAGACATACGCTTTTACTTTTTTTTCGTGAAATATTATAGCAGCTATAGTATAAGCGCCAGTCACCAAAGCAAAGGGCAAAATATGAATATTTGTGAGAAGAGCACCGATCAAAACAACCACAGCATAAGCAATTATAGATTCCCTATAGTATTTTTTTATTAATGGGAGCATCATTCCACATGCAGCAATCACATTAAGAGACAATGTCATTTTCTGTACCCAGAATGAGATCAAGACAAAAATCAAGGAAATTGCAGCACCCATTGCAGCAAGTGCTATTTTTTTGGGATCAGTTTTTAAAGGGACACGCATACTTATTGAAAACTTAAATTAACAGCATGAAATAAGATCCCCTCCGCAACATTCGCAAAGACAATCCGCACATAATAATGAGGTACAGCAACTACAAGGGTTTGGAACTCTATCCGAGTTGTTCGCACCGTCAACAGTAGTATCTTTGTAGGATCGATCTGATTGGTTATAATTGTTATTATAAAAACTTTCACGGTTAGGCTGTGGTCTTTCACGTTGGGTTTTTTGTGAATCACTAAAATGTTTGGCATTCAGATTGTTGTAAGCATCTTGATAAGTGGAATTAGTAGGGTCGAGAGTTAGTGCCGTTTCTAACTGTTTTTTAGTTTCAACGTAAAATCGCTTTTTGTAATACACCATAGATTGTAAGAAATGCCAATGGGCGTCTCTAGTTGGGATTCGATCTAGATCGAATTGTGCGCCATCAACATCATTGTTTCTTATTTTATCCTCTATGCCCTTATATCGATTATCAAAAGTATCAACATAATATCTAGATTCAAGAATCTCTTTGGCTTCTTTGTAAGCTACATCTATCTCATCAAGTTTTTCGCACGCATAAGAACCCATTTCGCCTAGTGAAAATCTTTCGTTAACATAAAGTGAACGTCTGTCGTGGTATGCACGTTCGAGTTCTGCTTGAGTACAATTTTCAGAAACACCTAAAATTATAAATGGGTTAGATCGCATGTTTATCTCTATTCCTTAAAATACGGTATCAGATCTGGCAAGGTTCGCATTAATTAAATAATTGCATTATATAGTATATTAAACATCCAAGATAGTATTAATAGACAAATCTTTTGATAAAACAACATAGAAGTGCAATCTATATGATATTATCATAAAACTCTTTAAAGAAGTTATTTATGGATTAATAAATATACCCACGATTATAAAGTATAACATAAATTTAGAGATTTGTCATCTTTTTTGCAATAGTTAATTATCATAGCAAGTGCAGTTCTTAGGAGAAAATCCTGCACTAAACTTGAGACGCTAAAAGAAACTGCATTTAATATGAGAAAATAGAGGTTAAATTCCATTATTAATAAGCTCTAGAGTGAGAAATAATTAACAAGGTATTTCAAAATTAGCTAACTCAGAATTTTAAGTGTTTTATATAAACTGTTATAACGGTTAAGAATAATTGGAGTTTTAAGTGATTCTAAAATTACAAAAGGGTTCGTTTGCCTTTTCCACCTCTGTTATTTAATACGGCATTAGATTTAGAGTAAAGCCCACAATAAATTATGTTTGAGAGTGGACCTTCTGATATAGTTATATTCATACCATCATAAGCCTCCCTAATGCAACTTATCGCATTAAATAACGTATCTCGTGTAATTTCGTAGATTGACTGGGATTTAGTTTCATCGATCGGTTGACCAGCTGGATTCAATGGATTAAATTTATTGGATTCTAAATCATCTAAAAGGTCGTCGTACGCATCTATTACATAGATCCACTTGCCTAAATTGTAACTTAAATTTTCTAAATTTTCATCTGTCCTACCAGCTGCCGCAATACATACATCCATTAAAAGCTTAGCGAAAGGATCGGCTAACTTTTCTAGGGAGGTTTCTTTGTTTTTCTCTAGGTTTCTTAAATTTTCATAGTGCGTCTCAACGGATTTTGCAACTTCAGGAAATTTTTTGGATGCATTTAGAAATTTTCTTTTGAGGTAGTATTTAACAGCTTTGTATTTTATATTTCCACCATCTAAAACATCGTCTAGGGCTTTATGGTAGCCGAGTATTATGTTCAAATCTGCTACGATTTCTTGAACAGGATCATTATTTGCAATCACGAATTTTTTGCCGACAGGATGAATTACACATCTATCATTATCAAAAGTAGCAGGTATATTTCTGTAGTTATGCGCTAAAATGGTTAAAAAAGTGATATCAAAATTTACAGTTATTCGAGTTAACTGAGAATACCGCCGACCTAGCGTTTTACACAAACCACAGTAATAAGCTTTATATTCAGTAAAATCTTTTATAAGCATATTAGGCTTATCAACATTTACATATCCAAACATATTTTTCCCAATATTAATTTAATCGTGCCTTTTCTACTAGCCCTACTTTGCGTTTTACCTTTGACAAGGTTTTTTCGGCTATATGAGATGCTCTCAAAGCTCCTTGCTTTGCAATATCCATTAGCTGTGATTTATCAGACATGTAAGTATTGTATTTATCACGTATCGGACTTAAACCCTCTACCACTGCAACTCCTACTGCTTCTTTGAATCGTTTATATCCACCATCTGCATATTCATTAACTAATGACTCAATTGATACATCAGTAAAAGCACTTAGAATGGTTAAGAGGTTGCTAATACCAGGTTTATTTAATAGATCAAAAGAGACGAAAGGGTCACTATCCGTTACGGCACGTCTAAATTTTCTCAAAATTGAATCTGGATCTTCTATGATTGACACAGCGTTATTAGGATCTGCATCTGACTTGCCCATTTTCCCGGTCGGAGTTTGCAATCCAGCGATTTTCGCACCAAGAGTGGGGTAATATCCGTCTGGCACAACAAATGTATCGCCGTAAATGCCATTAAATCTAATAGCGATATCTCGAGTTATTTCTATATGTTGTTTTTGATCAATTCCCACAGGCACTAATGCGGCCTTATATAAAAGTATATCTGATGCCATCAATACAGGATAGTCTAATAAACCCATATTTATATTTTCTTCATGTTTAATAGATTTATCTTTAAACTGAGTCATGCGTTGCATTTCGCCTACGTAAGTATAACAATTCAAAATCCATTGAAGTTCTGCATGTTGGTGGACGTGTGATTGAAAATAAACAATTGACTTTTCAGGATCGAGTCCACATGCTAAAATTTGTGCAAAAAAAGAAATAGCTTTTTGTCTATATTCACTAGGGTTCTGTCGCACAGTTATTGCATGTAAATCAGCTAGACCAAAAATACAATCATAATCATTCTGCATTTTATTCCAGTTTGATACAGCACCTATATAATTACCAATTGTCATTATGCCTGTAGGCTGTATTCCACTATATAAAACTTGTTTTACTATTTCCATTGATTATGCCTTATTATCTAATTGTTTGCTGTCAAGGATAGATAAGACTTTGTCCATTACTTCGTTTTTGTCTATTACATCCGTGTGAATAACAGATAGATCTGATAAATTCTTTATAATTTCTGGTGCTTCGACTCCGGTTGAAATCTCAAGTTTCCTAATAATTTTGAATATGTCTTTTTCATTATCTGTATGATTAGATATGATGTCGAAGACAGAATCTGGGAATTTATATGGATTTGCTGTTGATAGAATTATTGATTTTGTTTCGATTTCATCGTCTATAAATGTAAAATAGGCAGAGACGGCTACAGCGGTGTGTGGGTCTAATAAATAATCGAACATATCGTTAAAATTGTACAATGCTTCTTTCGTCTCGCCTTCATCACTCCAATATGCATCAAATGTTTCAGACATCTCATCGACAACGCTGTCAGGGACAATATAACTACCATAAATATCAAGCTCAGTCATTAATCGTTTGACTGTATCAGGATTGCGATCAAAAACTTCAAACAATAGACGTTCTAGGTTGCTACTAATCAATATATCCATAGACGGGGATATGGTTTTGAAAAAACGACGATTAGAATCGTAAGTGCCCTTATTAAAAAAGTCAGTTAAAACATTGTTTGTATTGCTAGCAACTAACAATTTATCGATTGGGAGACCCATTTTTTTTGCATAAAAACCAGCTAGCACATTCCCAAAATTTCCAGTTGGAACTACGAAATTGACTAAGTCGCCATTTGTAATTTCGTCAGAATTAATTAAGTCTACATATGCAGAAAAATAGTAAACAATTTGAGGAACAAGCCGTCCCCAGTTTATTGAATTGGCTGAGCTTAGGGAAAAGCCCTTATCATCAATAAGTTTAATAATTTCTTCATTTTTAAATATAGATTTAACGGCGGCCTGTGCGTCATCAAAATTACCTTTGATCCCGACGACATGGACGTTTTTCCCAACTGTTGTTTGCATTTGTAATTTCTGCATCTTTGAAACGCCATCTGACGGATAAAAAACAATTATCTCGGTCCCTGCTACATCAGAAAACCCCTCAAGTGCGGCTTTGCCCGTGTCCCCGCTTGTTGCTACAAGTATTAATGTAGTTTTATCAATTGACAAATTATTACGTGCATAAGTCATCAAATAGGGTAAAACAGATAGCGCGACATCTTTAAAAGCCAAAGTAGGACCATGCCATAATTCCATAATATAAGTAGAATCATCGATTTTAATTAGTGGGGCTGGATCACTATCATCAAATTTTGAATAGGCTTTTGCACAAATCTCTTTTAAATCAAAAACGTCGTAATCAGTTAAATACTTAGAAAGAATAAATGATGCGCGATCAGCATATGTCATATCCTTTAATGCATCTAGATCTGATGCACTAATTATTGGAAATTCTGCTGGAACAAACAAACCACCATCAGGCGCTAAGCCATGCAAAATAGCGCTACTCGACGAAGGAACACGTGCTCCACGCGTACTTATATATTCCATTAATTTCTCCTTAATCTATATATTGTTTTATAAAATCGGGAATGTCTTCCAAATCAGCAGAAACCGTTAAAGTAAATTGACAATCAGTTTTAGCAGATAACTTTTCCAAACGCGAATAAAATGACTCCATTTCAGAAAGTTTTTTCCCTATCATCCTTGCCGCACCATCAATATAAATAAATCTGATATCATAATTGGCTTCCATCATGCCACAGATAAATCCTAATAAACCATCCTCTGAATTTATAGATGCTTCTTTTGTGTTAGTAAAACGAATGTGATATTTGAGCTCATGTATATAACGCGATGTGTCCGCAATAAAGACCACATCGCCTACGCATTCACTTTCGATATTCTCGTTAGCTTTGTCTATGATAAGTTTAGTTTTTCCAGATCCCTTAGATCCGTATATAATTTTTATCATCGAAACCTCGCAAATTTATTAGTTTAAAAACCATACTACATATTTTAACATATTTTCAAAAATATTCAATAGTAAAGTGAATTTTCAATTACGCATTTTTTATAGTAATATCTAAAAATGATGATATTTACACAAATATTTAAATGATGGCATGATTTTGATAAAAATCTATTTAAGGCATTGAAAGTTTATTGAGTCTGAGTTAAGAGCGCTAAACTAAACTCTAATCTTTTAATACTCTCTTTTCTTCCTAAAATATCGGCTGTTTCGCTAGCTCCACCTGGCGTGGATTCCCTGCCAGTTAGGGCTACTCTCACACTCCAAAGGATCTGACCTTTTTTAAGTCCTGTTTTATCAATTAATGACAGCAAACCATCGTGAATTGTTATTTCATCGAATTGTGATAATGACTTAAAAAGTTCAATGGTGGCATTTATTGAGATCAATGCTGTGGCTTTTGTGGCTTTTAATTTAATTCTATCGTAAAGTTCTGTACTATATGTCTCAAATTCGTCTATTAGTGCAATTTTTTCATCTATTTCACTAAATATCTCTATTCTCGAGTGTAATAGTTTTGCAATTTTTATTGGATCGTATTTTTTAGAATGTGATGAATTGAGGATATAGGGGAGCGACTTTTGATAGAATTCATCGCTTGATAACTCTCTTATGTAGAGACCATTTAACCATTTCATTTTTTGTTCATCAAAGATACTAGATGATTTAGATAAACCCTGTATAGAGAAAGATTCAATTATTTCTTGCATAGTTAATTTTTCTCTAGTATCGCCTGGATTCCAACCTAATAAAGTTATATAATTTGCTATAGCAGAAGGCAAATAACCTTTTAATATGAAGTCCTCAAGGTTTGCATCCCCATGGCGTTTACTAAGTTTATGACGTTCATCTCGCATGATTGCAGGGAGATGAATATATTTAGGAACCTCCCATCCAAGGCTATTATACAACAAGTTATACTTAGGCGTTGAGCTTAAGTACTCTGCTCCTCTTATAACATGTGTGATTCCCATGAGGTGATCATCAACAACGTTTGCAAAGTTGTATGTAGGCATACCATCGGATTTTATAAGTATGTTGTCTTCTATTTCTGAGGAATCGACAGAAATCTCGCCATACACTAAATCAGTAAAACTAATCGTTCCCAAATCCTGAACGTTTTGCCGAATGACGTATGGTGTTTTTGCCTTTAATTTTTCATTAATTTGCGCTTTAGACAATTTTAAACAACGTTTGTCATATTTATATGAGTCATTTTCAGGATTATCGGTAATATCCCTGTTTTTCTTGTCACAAAAACAATAATAAGCATCCCCACTTTTTATCAATTTAAGGGCATATTCGAGATATATAGACTTTCTTTCGCTTTGTACATACGGACCATAATTGCCAGCTTTTCTCGGGCTTTCGTCTTCTATAACGTTACACTGATCAAGCGCATAATAAATCTTTTCGACTGCACCATCGACTAAACGATCTCTATCTGTATCTTCTATACGTATAATAAATTTTCCGTTACTAGCTTTAGCAAAATAATAGGCATATAGCGCTGTTCTTAAATTACCCACATGCATAAATCCTGTAGGACTAGGCGCGAAGCGCGTTCTTACTACACTTAATTTATCATCCACTTATTGATCTCCTTTTAATTGATCTGCCTTTTCTTTTTCCTTCAAAAGATGTTCCCTCAAATCCTTATAACTATATTTTTCATTATCACCGTATTTTTTAACTAGTTCTTGTCTCAAAAACTCTGGTCTGTCAGTTGCTAAATTAAATGGCGTTATAGGATGTTCAGGTAGTGTCATAGCAAGTCTTTCTATTTCATCCGAAATCTTACGTTTAAAATCCCTTAATTGAGATTTTTCTGAGACTTCAGGGTCGATTGTAATAGGATTGCCTATTAGCAATTTGTTAAGTGATTTACAAGCGTAGGCAGGATAAAATTTAACCACTCTACCAGTTTGTCTATAACAATAGTTTGCAACACGGATGAAGCCATTATTCAAATTATTAACATACTTATAATTTGGATTCTTGACTTCTGTCTCTGGAAATATTATGACATCCTTATTTTCAGCAATAGTTTCAGCGGTCTTTTCAAATGTGGTTACTATTTTTGTGCTTCTATATACTGGGATTACCTCAAGACCTCTAAATATTGGTGGCAAAATAAAGGACAATATAAAGGAAAAAATATGTGCAAAAAACTTGCCTATACCATGAGCATCTGGGAAAAAATATAACATGCTATGGTCATGAACGGTTTTTTGGTAACAGAGAGCAGAATCACCCCAATGTCGAGCCTTTCTTTTGTAGCTTAATAAAAAAACTTTTGGTCCATAATCAATCGCATGATTGGACACGATTATGACGCCTTCATTTTCGGGCAACGGCTCAGAATAGATTATTTCAGCATCTTTAACAAATAATCCGAAAAAGGAGGATAATAATTTTATAAATGGGTGTTTTTTTACGCGTCTAGAGTATGGCTTTACTGAAGAAAAGCCCCTTTTTTTTTCTTTCATGTTTTGTTAATGCCTCTATGTTTTGAAAAGTGCATCTGTTAATGCATATAACTGTTTAATGCTCTATAACAACTGTTCCATACTATTTTTTTGATAATATCACAAAGATCTATTCAAAGTAGTTACTTCTAAATTGAGAGGTTTCAATATTTAAGTCATGTCATTCTAAATAGTATAAGTTTCATCACAAATAATATACACTAAAATTACTGATATGTCAATATTTAACAAACCAACTGACAAGAGATTAATAGATACTAAAGATCACAATATGTGCAAAGGCTACAATTTAGTTGTTGATATAGCATCTGCTAAAAAAACAAACCTTAGTGTATTTGTAATGGTTTAAGATTAGTGAATCATGTTTGCGAGCAAAAATTTACTAGAAATCTTAATATATATTTTATAAAATGTTTCAAAGAAATACAAATTATGAGTGTGTAAAACTAAAAATTTTAATAAGGAGAACTGGAATTGCTAAGAATAGAAAGTGCGGGATTTTTCAAATATTTGTGTAAAAATGATGATGAATAACGGTCATGCTGACATAAACGTTTTAGGAATGGTATTTAAACAGTATCTTTGCTAAATTTGAACTTTATTTATTATATTTTACTAAATATATAAAAAAACAATGGGAAAACTACGTAGTGTAAGTTAAAGAGGGGAGAAGCGTGTCATAAAAACAGGTTAAATCGGAAAAATCAGGATGTTTTCTTATGATTTACAAAAAAAGCCGTTGCTATTTAAGCAAAATGTATTATTTTAAGTATCTAGAGCAATTATTGAAAGAATTAGAGGCTGTGAGGCATAAAAAATATAAATATTGACATTTTTCTAATGTTATTTTGACATTTAGGCTTTCATGCGTTTGCCCTGGCTGTTATCTTTTTCAAACTTTTTCTTTCACCGCCCAATAACCGCGTGTGCCGCCAACTCGCTCTATATAGCCGCCGCTTTTAAGAACCTTTATGTTCTCTTTTACGTTGCGGGCGGCTATGCCGACAATTTCCGCTATCTGCTCGGCGGACGCCTTTGCGTTGCCCTTGATTATTTCAAGTATATTTATTTGCATCGCATTCAACGACGGATTGGTGACGTTATTAGTGATGCTATTGGTGACGTTATTAGTGATGCCACCTTTTTTTTGGTCGTCTATCAGCTCACCGTCAGCCGTTATCTTTTTTCCATAATTTAAGTTAGGTAGCGTTACGATGAACGACTGCGGCGTGGAATAAAATGTCGGCTTTTTATCGGAGAGATAACCAGCGCATATTTTTTTTAACCCGCTTCCTCTGCGCTCCATAAAATGCATACAACTAAAAATATCACAAAGAGTCGGGTTGCGGCGGGTGGACGCGACGTTACTTATATCTAAATCCTGTATGCGTCGCCCGTCAACCATTGCGCCAGGCGAAACGATTTCTGTGCGGTCGTCGTACATATCGATATGAATTTCCGAGCCTTTGATGATATATTCGCGGTGCACGATAGCATTGACTAACGCTTCCTTGACCGATTCGGGCGGATAGTCGGGAAATTCCTCGCGCCAGTTCGGCGTTTTACGCCACATAACGGCGGAATTGCGCCTAACGAAGCCGAGCCCTTCGTTGAGCAGTTTTATGATGTTTCCCTCGTATTCGGCGTCGTCTTTCGCCTCGAACCTTGACGTTTTCGTCAGTCCAGACCAACGGGTACAAAAAATGCGCGAATTAAAAACTAAATGCTGGTCGGCAAGAATTGCGCCCGCGTAGGTCAAGTTTTTATCGTCAAACAATAGCCCAAAAGAAATATAATCACGCGGGCGTTCTACGCGCGAGCCTGCTTGCTCTCTGTATGTCGCCTCGAACAGCGTAAAGCTGTAATCGGCAAACGCCCTATTTGAATTCAGCGCGTCGAACGACTGGTGCGCACCTTTTAGCGTCAGCTCCATTAGAATGTTTTGCGTCGCGGGTACGGATTCATTGCCAATGCGGTAGTACGCTTCTTTCCCGCCGTTTCCGACGTAATAATACGGTGTACTCGCCCCGCTCGGAACGCGCAAATGCAAAACAGCTTTCCCCCCCGCATTTATGGCCTCGAGCACGACCGTAACGCTCGGCACTATCCTGACTTTTATAAACTCGCTTATGCTTTCCGAGTCGGTTTTTATATCTGCTAGGCCCGCAACCTCGCCGTTATCTTTAACACCGAAGTAAATGCTCCCGCCGAGCCCGTTCGCGAACGCACTGACCGATTTCAACCAGCTTTTCGGTTTCTTGACCTCCAAAAACTCTTTGAAGTCGTATTCCGTCGTTCCTGCTTTAAAAAAAGAAAATATATTTGCCATATCATTTCACCTCGTCGGGAAACTTAATCCCCCGCTTATCACAAAACTCCATAAAACTCCGCCGTGTAGGCAAGCTCGGCTCCGCCTTTCTGTTTTCTAAGCAATTGCATGGTCCAAAATTAATGCCTTACTCGTGCGCGAGCATTTCTTAGCTCATTAAGAGTTTTTCGCGTACAAACCTCAGCTTGTCTGCAAAATTCATAGATTCATGCATAGCAACAATTTCTATATTCTCACTTTGCCGTCGATATATCGTCATTATAACACAAAAGAATGAATGGACAACAATTTTTTAGTACCCGTTTTATGTCGGAAGTGTAAAAACGCACCACAGAATTTTACCTTGTGCGTCCATAAATTATTTGCTTATATATTTTATCAAAAGGAATGTCATTTTATAGAATGATTATTAAAAAAACTCAACCAAAATGCAAAAAAGCCAGCATACCCATAACCATAGATGGTATTTATTATGAGTCAGAAGCTAAATATTCATTTAATGATGTACTTAGCATTGTAAAAAAAGTAATGGGGGATGATGATTATTTAGATCAAATAAATAGAAAGCCACTTACAGATTTACAATCCTATAGTAGATATTTCCTACACCCATAATAATATAAAATCCTCTAACTTAAAGACTTATGATAAAAATAGACTTTTACTGAGATTTATTTGAAATTGATGAGCATTATCTCTAAAGGAATATAAATCGTGAAATTATAGTTAATCAGCAATAATTATACTGCTCTCTTAAGAGACATTTAGTTGCATACTTATCCACATCTGCCCTGGTATTATTAAAAATCGCTCTGATGAAATTGCTATTTTTAATAAATATTTTGTTGAAATTGACAGATTGTCAAAGAAAAATATTATGTATCAGTACGTTTCGAGAGCAAAAAATGTGGATAACTCGTATTAAATGTGGATAACTCACCCTTCTAATGTGGATAACTTAGTTTTTTTGGCGCTTTTGAAAATAATCATTTAATTTATTTGATTTATCAAACAAACGCCTAGAACTAGTTAGTTAATGTCATTTACAATTTGAAATAATAGGTGTTTGAGCTAAGTTAAGATACGCGTATTAGAGAATTGATAATATGAATTATTATAATTGAATGATACCCATGTAAAGAAACTAACTCCGTCTTCTTATTTGTGCCAGCAAATGTGATCAATAGTCTAAGAATTCAATGACTATCGAGTTTTGAACTGTTAGGTATTCTGGACGAATAAACAATCGCCCATCTTTAAGCGTCACATAATCATCTATTGTTTTTAGTACGCTTTTATATTTTTCCAAAAAATTGATTTTAAATCTATTATTGATATCCTCAATGTTTATCCCTACTGGCATCCTGAGCCCTAGCATTATTGCTTCAAACAATGATATTGATACAGATTGTGGTTTACAACACTCAAATGTGCTTGGAAAACTACATGCCTTATTTTTAATATAATTTTTAATGTCAGATGGATTATCATATCTAACATTATTAATATACGAATGTGAGCCTGGGCCCAGACCAATACTTTCACTACAATTCCAATACTTGATATTATGTTTGCACTCGTATTTTACACCCTTTGAAAAATTGCTAATTTCATAGCGATTAAAATTTAATTTAGTTGCTTTATCAAATATTAAATCATACTGATCAATAGTTGCATCATCACTTAAGGGGGTTAGTATTTCAGAGTCAATATCCATCATCATTTTTGTGCCTTCTGATAACCTCAACATATATACAGATAAATGTGTTATATATGGTAAAATCCGCAAGAGTGAGTGTCTGACATCAGCTTTAGTTTGAGATGGTAATCCTATCATTAAATCCGCATTGATATTTTCAAAGAACTCATTTGCATTTTGGATTGCGCTAACAGCTTGTTTAGAATTATGAAGCCTGTTTAGGTTGTTTAAAATGTTTTGGTTTAAAGTTTGTACCCCAATACTAACACGGTTAATACCAATATCTCTATACAATCTAAAATTATTTGACGATTCAGGATTTACCTCTATCGAAAACTCTAATTTTTTTTCTAAACGCCCTGACTCAATTAAGGCATTAACTAACCTAATTAATTGGTTTGTTGTTAATAAGCTAGGTGTCCCTCCACCTAAGTAAATGGTGTCAAAAGTAATATCATCAAAATATTCTATAACTCTATTAAACTCCGAAATAACAGCCTTTATGTAATTATCAGAGGCTAATTCGCTATATGACACAGAATAAAAATCGCAATATGAACATTTGCTCTTGCAAAACGGTATGTGAATGTAAAGCCCTAGAGGTGGTCTCATCTAATTACCTAATCGTCGAGCTTTAAGATTGACATAAAAGCTTCTGAGGGGATCGCTACACTTCCCATCTGCCTCATTCTTTTCTTCCCCTCCTTTTGTTTTTCTAAAAGCTTGCGTTTTCTTGTTATATCGCCACCATAACACTTAGCCAAAACATCTTTTCTCAAGGCTTTAACTGTTTCACGCGCAATAATTTTAGATCCAATGGTGGCTTGAATTGGTATTTCAAATAATTGCCTAGGTATCACTTCTCTTAGTTTTTCAGCAATTGTGCGTCCTCTCTTATAAGCACTCTCTCTATGCACTATAATTGACAAAGCATCACACACATCACCATTTAATAATATGTCTAGTTTTACTAAGTCTCCAGTCTCATACCCAGTTATTTCGTAGTCAAGACTCGCATAGCCCTTCGTCCTTGATTTAAGTGTATCAAAAAAATCGTATATGATTTCTGCTAGTGGGAATTTGAATTCCATCTTAACCCTACTATTATCTATGTATGTCATGGTTACAAATACACCACGTTTATGCGAAGCAAGATCCATAACAGCACCAACATAATCCGATGGCATGTATACAATAGCGTTAACTATGGGCTCCTCAATCTTGTTAATTTCCGTCACTGGTGGCATTTTAGATGGGTTATCAACTTGTACTATATCGCCGTTTGTTTTAGTCACTCTATATATAACACTCGGAGCAGTTGTTATAAGATCGAGATTGAATTCCCTCTCTAATCTCTCCTCAATAATTTCCATGTGCAATAATCCTAAAAACCCACAGCGAAAGCCAAAGCCCAATGCCCCAGATGTTTCTTTTTCGAAAACTAATGCAGCATCATTCAAATTAAGTTTTTCTAATGCATCTCTTAAATCCTCATATCTTGAGCCATCTGCTGGATATACACCAGCAAATACCATTGGATTAACTTTCTTGTATCCTTTGAGTGGCTCGGTTGCAGGGTTAGATACCGTAGTAATTGTGTCACCTACTGACGTATCCTTTACGTTCTTGATTGCGGCAGCTAGATATCCAACATCACCAGCCCTCAGACATTCAACAACTGTCATTTTAGGTGAAAAAACACCTACTTCAGTGATGTCAAAGGTCTTACCTGAAGACATCATCTTGATTTTTGTGCCGACTTTTAATTCTCCGTCTATAACTCTAATATTACAAATTGCGCCTTTATATGCATCATAAGCACTGTCAAATATTAATGCTTTTAATGGAGCATCGATATTTCCATTTGGAGGAGGTAATAATTCAATTATTTTGATTAATACATCCTCTATATTCTTGCCCTCCTTTGCACTAACTTGGGGAGCGTCAGTTGTATCAAGGCCTACTATATCTTCAATTTCTTTTTTTACAGAAATTGGGTTTGCAGTTAACAAATCAATCTTGTTTATAACAGGAATTATTTCAAGGTCAGCATCTAGTGCTAAATAAACATTAGCTAATGTCTGAGCCTGTATGCCTTGTGAGGCATCCACTACTAAAAGCGCGCCTTCGCAGGCTGCTAATGATCTACTCACCTCATAAGTGAAATCAACATGCCCAGGTGTATCAATTAGATTTAAAGTATATTCTATCCCTTTATACGTATAAAACATGCGCACAGGCGTCAGTTTTATTGTTATACCCCTTTCTCTCTCAATGTCCATCGAATCGAGCATTTGATCCTTCAATTCACGACTGGATACGGCACCCGTTTTTTCTATTATTCTGTCTGCTAATGTACTCTTACCATGATCAATATGTGCTACAATACAAAAGTTGCGAATGTATTTTTGACGTTCGTCCATTTAATTATCCTTTTCTAGCTAATAATTAATCATTAACTTATGTGCTTTAATTATATCTTATATTATAAAAGTTAACAAACTAAATTAGCATTAAATATTGCAATTTGCAACTTAATAAAGTATAATCAATAAGACACCATCTTAAATTGATTAGTGTCTTGCTTTCTTCAAGAGAGGTATCACTATGGCTCTATACGATATTCCGATAGCACATCGCGGCTTGCATGGTAATGGTATTCCAGAAAATTCTATGGCTGCTTTTCAAAATGCAGTGGAACATGGTTACAATATTGAACTTGATGTTAGAATACTTAAGGATGGAAATGTTGCTATTTCCCATGACCTCAACATGAAACGCATGACGGGTGCCAATAAGAAAGTGAGATATTTGACTACTGATGATCTAAAACAAGATAAATATAGACTTCCCAATGGTGAATCTCTACCATTGTTTTCTGATGTTTTGGATCTAGTTAATGGAAAATCTCATATAGTTTGCGAACTAAAGCATCCACCATGGATGAAAAACTGCAGACTTGAAGAAAAAGTATATAAAATGATAAAAGGTAAGCCTTGGGTTGTCATAGAATCTTTTGTGCCTTTGTCTGTGGGATGGTTTAAAGACAACGCTCCAGAAGTGACACGCGGGATTTTATCTAGTGTGCCACAAGTATGGTACTTGAAGTTAATAACAAAACTTGTTGATCGTGATAAAGCCTTGCGTAAAATTGTACCAAACTTTTTGGCTTTTGATATTAATTGTTTGCCTAATGAACAGGTGGTGAAAGTTCTAAAAGATTTTAACCTAGATCTCCTTGTGTGGACTGTTAATTCAACTGAGAAAATGAAACGGGCTTTAGATGTTGGTGCAAAAAATATAATATTTGAGGATATTATACCAGATCTGTTTATTAACAGAACATAGTTTACTAATAAATATTTGAATATCTTACATACTAAAGATACTATTTAGTTTTGGGAGGTATTTTATGAAAAAGGGCTTTATGATAGGGTTAGTAATTGGCACAGCGGCGGCTGTAACCATGGTTAAACATCCTATTCTTAGAAAGGTCTTAGCTAAAGCATTCATTGGCTAGAGGAAATTTATATGAATATTGCAATTATAGGTGCTGGATCACGTGGTGTAGTGGTATATGGCAGAATATTATCTAATATGCCTGGAGTTAAAATTTCAGCAGTGTGCGACATCCAGCAGAAAAAATTAGATGAGGCCAGCAAATTATTCAAAGTGCCGACTGAAAACCAATTCATTTCTGAAGATGCGTTTTTTAATGCTGGTCTGATAGCTGACGGATTAATAATAACGTCTCAAGACAGATTGCATTATAGGCACTGTATGAGGGCTATGGAGGTTGGTTACAAAAAGATACTATTGGAAAAACCAGTCTCAGACAATATTGATGAAACTAAGGAAATCAGAGACATAGCAATATTAAAAGGCGTTGATATTTTAGTGTGTCATGTGTTAAGGTATTCTGCTTTTTATAAAACAATCCACGAACTCATAAAATCTAAAAAGATCGGTGATCTAATTGCAATCAATCATGAAGAGAACATAGGATACTGGCACTTTGCACATAGTTATGTGCGTGGGAATTGGCGCACATCTGTTGAGACTCATCCATTGTTATATGCTAAAACCTGTCATGATTTCGACTTGTTATATTGGTTTGCTGGGTCAAAACTAAAAGATGCTAAAAGCTATGGGGCTTTGTCATTCTTTAAACCTGAAAATGCACCATTGAATTCAACTGATCGTTGTCTAGATGGATGCCCTCATTTGGATAGTTGTGCTTTCAGTGTTAAAAATCTCTATTTTGACAAAAAATCACCTCTGTCCTGGGGGTTATATCATGCAACAGGGCTCAATAATCCTACTCAACAGGAGCGTTACGATTCTCTAAAGAAATCAGATAACCCATACGGACGGTGTGTCTTTAAATGTGATAATGACGCGGATGATCACAGATCAGTTGCAATTGAATTTGAAAACAATGTAACTGCTACATTGACAGTCACAGCTTATTCAAAAGATTGTCATAGAAGAATTCATGTAATGGGTACTAAAGGTGAAATACTAGGAAACGATTCGGAAAACCATTTAACTGTCAATATATTTGGAGATAAATCTAATAAGCTATTCAAAAGAGGCAATAAAGTCAAAATTCATGCAATTGGATCAGGACACTTAGGTGGTGATTTCGGAATATGCCGTGCGTTTACAAAATTAATAGCTGGAAAGCCAGTTGATCCAGATTATCTGACAACTATTGATGTGACATATGAGGGACACAAAATAATAGCACGTGCTATGGGACAAATCTAAATATACCTTAACCTAGAGATATTAAATGCTTGTAATAATAGTTATAATTGTGATATTTTTTTAAACATTAGATAAAATTTATAACAATATTCAATAATCGTCATTTTTGCGCTATAATTTACTTGAAAATATTGCTTTGATTTGATAATATTAATAAGCTATTTTTGGCAGACCTATGCGGAGAGTTCGTTTTGAACCAATATTAAGCTCTGTACGTATGTCAATGTCTATCGGAGGTAGACGCATGAATATTATAGATATTATTGAGAAGGAAGGGCTCAAACCCAATATTCCACAGTTCAATATTGGCGACACCGTTAAAGTGTTTGTAAAAGTTATTGAGGGTGCTCGCGAAAGACTTCAAGGATTTGAAGGTGTTGTTATAGCTCGTAAAAACGGTAGCATCCGTGAAACATTTACTGTTAGACGTATTTCATTTGGAATAGGAGTTGAACGTACTTTCCCTCTCCACTCACCTAAAATTGACAGAATTGAAGTAGTCCGTCAAGGCAGAGTGCGTAGAGCAAAACTTTATTACCTAAGAGGTAGAACAGGTAAGGCCGCTAAAATTAAAGCTGTCAAACAATCATAGTTAATCTTTATATGTCAATCACCTGTAGCAATTTTAATTGCTAACAGGTTTTGATATTATAACCAATACCTTATCTACTCAAACTAAACAATTCTACACTCTCTAGGAGCGATTAAATGAAAAAAATTACGATAATTACGCTTATTGTCTTAACATTATCGTTATTGACTGGCTGTCAAACCAATGCCGTATCGGCATACGATACTAATATAATATCAGGTGGTACAAATGGAGCATTCGATTTCAGTGATTCCGATGATTCTACTGCTTATGCTGATTTGCAAACGAAATGGACTTTAACAACAAACGGATCTACTTCAAGTGTTTTCAGCGTTGTTGATAATGGCGATGCCCCTAGTCATTTAAAGATTGATACTACATCTACAGGATATGCTACAGTAACACAAAAACTCTATTTAAAACAATATTCATATTATAAGATTGAGTATGAATACACAACATCATCAATGTCAAATTATGATGAGTCTAGTAATTATTTAGGCTTATTTGTAGGATTTAGCGAAAATCCAGATTTTAACGTAAACGACGAAAAACCAACTATTGAGAGTAGTGCTAAGACTTCGGGCGCCACTGGTACTTTCTATTTTAAAACTGAGAATGTACGCGAGGCTACTCTTGCAATCAATGTTGGAACAGTTGATAATCCAGTAAGTGTGTCAAGCGTTGTTCTAAAAGACATAGTCTTAACTAGAGTAAGGGCTAGTGAGGCTAATGAAAATGCAGAAACAGTCGGGCTTTATATATTGTATTCAACAGTATTCGGCTATTCATCACAATTAAATATAGTCTATGTAATCTTAGGAGCGATTGGCACATTAATTATTGCATACGCATTCTATATGATGAAATCGAGGACGTTAGGACACGAGGCGCTTGGGACATCCAATAAAATCATTACTAAACTTAATGAAAGTAAATCTGCAGGTCTTATATTAGCAATAAGCGTGACTTTGATTGTTAGGCTTCTAATAATACTAATATTTGCAATAAAAAGTGGTTCGGATACCATTAAAACTGTTTATCTAGGCTTTGATCTAGCCAAGTATTCTGCATATGGTAACTTCTTAGCTGATCACGGTCCTCTATATTTCTTGAGTTATAACTCTGAAGCTCAACTTTTACCTGGGGCTACATATATTATATCGCTAGCAGGGCTAATTGGGAAAGGCGTCTCACTAATCCCTGGAATGAATGATAGTAGGCACGTAATTGCAATTGCTACTACGATTAAGCTGTTTGCTGCATTAGCTGATGTTGGCATTGTCATACTTATTTATAAAATGATAAAAAAACATCAAAACAAGGTGTCTGCTTCAATAGTAGCTACTTTATACGGACTAATTCCAGTGGTATTCTTTATATCCTCGTCTGTAGGATCTCTAGAATCAATAACTGCTTTCTTAGTATTTGCAACGTTCTATTATATAATTAATAAGAATTATATCGGTAGTGCTATATTCTGTTTCCTAGCATGTACAGTGTCACCTACAGCACTTATTGCAGTGCCGTTCGTGTTAATGTACACAGTATTTGTAATTTATGCTTCAATAAAGAACAAAAATAAACAGTGGATAGCACCAATAGTTGCGACCGTTGCTTCATTTATCGTATATTATTTGATAACACTCCCGATTTATTTAGATACAATTAAAACTGGATTAGCACTCGAGGCTTTTACTGCATTCCTAGCAATAGCAAAGGGGGCAAATGTCTATTCAAACAATGCGTTCAACTTCCAAGGTTTGATTGGTAATAATTTTAAACCTGTTTCAACTGAATCTACGTTTGTTACTATCTTCTTTATCGGATTTATTTTGATTGTGTTAGGTTCTGCTTACTTCAAGACAAAAAACAGGCTCTCTCTTATCATGTTAACATCAGGATTTGGAGTGTTGTATTGGTATTTCTGTAATAACTCGATGCCTAATGATTTATTACTTGCAATACCTCTAATGCTAGTGTATACCATTATGATAAAGGATAAGCGCCTTTATGCAATATTTGGATTGCTTTGTTCATTGTTATTTATTAATAGTGCTTATCTATATTTAATTGCTGGATATTCAACAAACGGAGTAACACAAATTACCTATGATACGCCATTAATATACTTAATGGGTTCATTCTTTGCAGTTTTCGTAATTCTTTTTATAGTGGTAGCATACGATGCTATCGCGGCAAAAAAGGCAAAATCATTCTTTGTATTGAAAGTTCCTTATTTTGAATATGTGAGCACAATCACCAAGAATGTAGTAATAGCACTAAGAAATTTTGGATATAAGACTCAGAGCATTTTAAAGCTTATATTTTCTAAATCTGACAAATCTGAAAACTCAAGTAAACAAAATAAATCTTAGTCATACATTTCAACTTTCTACACACTAGTGTGTACACTAGTGATTTTTAAAATTTCTAGAGAACATTATTAGGCTTTAATCTTTATGCTATTCTTGTTTGGGTGGCTCGTTAGTTTTAAGTTTAGTTAATTCAGATCATGGGCTCAATAATTGGACTGGAAATAAGGATAGGTGTTTATAGTGAAACTCGTAATAGTAGAGTCGCCTGCGAAAGCAAAGACAATACAAAAATATCTAGGCAGTGAATACTCTGTCATCGCATCAAACGGACATATTTTCGACCTGCCAGAGAAATCTATGGGAATAGACGTTAGTGACAATTTTAAACCGTCATATGTTGTAAGCCCTAACAAAAAGCAACAATTAGATGCAATCAAAAAGTTATTAAAACAACCACATGAGGAAGTCTATTTAGCAACTGACCCTGATCGAGAGGGAGAAGCTATTAGTTGGCATTTAGCCTCAAATCTAAACATCCCTTTTGATTCGCGAGTTGAGTTTAATGAAATAAGTGAAAAAACCATAAGAAAAGCTATTCAAAATCCACGACCGATAAATTTATCGCTTGTTAATGCCCAACAAGCAAGACGCGTTTTAGACCGCCTTGTTGGATATAAAATTAGTCCTGTTCTGACAATCAAAATAAGAAAAGGGGCATCTGCTGGCAGGGTACAATCTGTAGCCCTCCGTATGATAGTTGATAGGGAGCGTGAAATCTTGAAATTTGTTCCAGAAGAGTATTGGAACATAAACGCTTGCCTTTTGAAGCCATCAGAGAAAAAGCATCCTTTTAAAGCATTACTAGCTGATAAATCTGGTGTTAAACTTAAGGTCACAAACACCGAACAAGCAAATCAGATTTTAGCGGATTTAGGTCATGCGCAAAATTGGATTGTTAATAAAGTCAAACGCGGTACATCAAAATCAAGACCTGCTCCTCCGTTTATGACTAGCACCTTACAACAAGATGGTTCTCAAAAGCTTGGATTAACTGCGCCACAGGTCATGCAAATAGCTCAACAACTCTATGAAGGAATAGAAGTCGCTGGGCATGGACATTTAGCCTTTATAACTTATATTAGAACGGATAGTGTCAGAGTTTCAGCTGAAATGCAACAAGAAGCACTTAACATGATTAAGAGCACTTATGGAGCGGAATATGCACCAGCTAAACCTAATTTTTATGCAACTAAATCACAAAACGCTCAAGACGCACACGAAGCAATACGCCCTATCTCACTAGAAATAACTCCTGAGAGTGTAAAGAACAGTTTGCAACGTAATCAATACAGATTATATAAACTAATCTATGATAGGTTTATTGCAAGCCAAATGACAGAGGCTCAATACAGTACATTAAATGTGCACATACAGGCTAAAATTTCTGACTCAGAAAACTATGGATTCAAGGTATCTGGAAGAACCTTGCTTTTCAAAGGTTATATGATTGCATATGAGACAGAACGGTCACCTAAGGAAATCGAGGACGGCGAAACAAGCGATCTCTTGCCAGATTTGCAAGAAAACGATGTTTTAGCGCTTACTAAAATACTATCTGAACAAAAGTTTACAAAGCCCCCATCACGATATACTGATGCTACACTTATAAAAGCAATGGAGGAAAATGGTATAGGCAGACCTTCCACTTATGCAACAGTCATTATAACTCTCACAAAGCGGGCCTATTGTAAAAAAGAACAAAAATATATGATCCCTACAGAATTAGGCATATCTGTCACTGACTTTATGATGCTTTATTTCAAAGAAATTATTGATATACATTTCACAGCAGATATGGAAGCAAAATTAGATAAAGTGGAACAGGGATTAAAATGGGAGGCACTGATCTCAGACTTTTATCCAAGATTAACAAATTGCATAACTCAGGCAGTTAAAGCCACTAGCCAAAAGCATAATAATGAAGAGGTTAGTGATACAATTTGTGAATTATGCGGATCTAATATGGTTATTCGCGACGGTAGATATGGAAAATTTCTCGCTTGCCCTAATTTCCCAAATTGCAGAAGTCATAAACCTATTAAGGAAATAGTTGCGAAATGCCCTAAATGTGGAACTGGGAATATCTTAAAAAAGAAGTCCAAAAGAGGAACCGCATTCTATGGTTGCGACAATTATCCTGAATGCACATTTTTATCCTGGGATGTCCCTGCACCTATGCTATGCCCCACATGTCAAGGGCCTATGCGCGTAGTCAAAAAACAAGGCACAACTAATTATGTTTGTATAGACAAAAATTGTAAAACATCAGTAGCTCCTAAAGAGCAAGAATTAGATGCGAATTAGTATAATAGGCGGTGGATTAGCTGGGGTTGAGGCCGCATACCGGATTTTGAAGGCTGGTATCGACGTCGATATGTTTGAAATGCGTCCCAATAAAATGACACCTGCCCATCACACACCAAATCTTGCTGAATTAGTGTGTAGTAATAGTTTGAAAAGTCTCGATCCTACCACCTCACAAGGTGTGTTAAAAAGCGAACTTCGCGCTTTAGACTCACTTGTCTTAAAGGTAGCAGAAAAGACAAAGGTTCCAGCGGGTGGAGCCTTAGCAGTTGATAGAGAGCTCTTTTCTCTAGAAATTGCAAAAGAGCTCACAAAATTTCCTAACTTCACTCTATACAGACGTGAAGTATTCGATATTTCTCATTATACTATAATAGCAACTGGACCACTTACATCTGATACTCTTGCTAATCAAATCATAGAATTCACAGGTAGCGATAATTTAAACTTCTATGATGCGGCTGCTCCTATAGTTGAGTTTTCGTCAATAGACATGAACTCAGCTTACTTTGCTACCAGGTATGATAAGGGTTGTGCTGATTATCTAAATTGTCCTCTAACCCAGGATGAATATATTGCTTTTCATACTGCGTTAGTGAATGCGCCACGTGCTAAACTTAGAGATTTTGAAACTCCTAATGTTTTTGAAGCGTGCATGCCTATTGAAATAATGGCAAGGCGCGGTTTAGACACTTTAAGATATGGGCCAATGCGACCTGTAGGACTCAATGATAAATCTGGCAAACGCCCTTATGCTGTGGTACAATTACGTTTGGAAGATAAGGCAGGTATATTGTATAATATAGTGGGATTTCAAACCAACCTAACTTACAAAGCACAACGTGAAGTGTTTGGCTTAATACCCGCCCTCAAGAATGCAGTTTTTTCTAGATATGGTGTGATGCACAGAAACACCTATCTGAACTCACCTGTTGTGTTACAGACTGCTAATGCATCCAAAAAAGATAATCGTATTTTCTTTGCTGGACAATTAACAGGGGTCGAGGGTTATATGGAAAGTGCGATGTCTGGATTGATCTCTGGCATAAATATGTTAAGGTTAATAAACGGACAAGATTTTGTCTCCCCGCCGATAGAAACTATCACTGGAGCATTATGTTCGTACATACTTGCCGAAAACAAGAATTTCCAGCCGATGCGTGCTTGCTTTGGCATATTACCTTTTTTACATGATGTTAAAAAAGATTTAAGACCTATAGCATACGCAAAAAGATCCGAAGAAGCGATGGATCGGTTTATAACCAAGTACGCGCTTTAAATAAATTTGGAGGCCATATATTTGGATACAAAAGGAACAACCATTTGCGCAGTAAAAAAAGACGGCGTGACAGCTATAGCTGGTGATGGTCAAGTAACAATGGGACAGAGCGTTATATTAAAAAGTAATGCCATTAAAGTAAAACGCATTTACAACGACGAAGTCGTCGTAGGTTTTGCTGGGTCCGTAAGTGATGCATTTTCATTGTCTGAAAGGATGGAAGAAATGCTGAGAAAATATTCTGGCAATCTCATGCGGAGTGTGGTAGAACTCGCTGAAGAATGGAGAAAAGGTTCGATGCTCAGAAATCTTGAAGCAATGTTAATCATTGCTGACAAAACAAACCTCTTCATAGTCGGAGGTGATGGGAATGTCGTAGACCCTCAAAACGGTGTCTGTGCAATTGGAAGTGGTGGTAATTATGCATTAGCAGCCGCTCGTGCACTCTTAGAAAGTACAGATCTCTCAGCTGAAGAAATTGCTAAAAAAAGCATGAAAATAGCAGCCGATCTTTGTGTATTTACTAATCACAACATTATTGTTGAGACGGTTTAAGGAGACAAAAATGGAATTAACACCTAAACAAATAGTAAATGAGTTGGATAGATATATAATAGGACAGAGTGACGCAAAAAAGGCAGTTGCTATTGCACTAAGAAATAGATATAGACGCTCAAAATTAGCTGATGAAATTAGACAAGAAATCACACCAAAAAATATTATAATGAAGGGACCTACTGGCGTAGGTAAAACCGAGATTGCAAGACGCTTAGCTAAACTTGTAAAAGCTCCTTTCATTAAAGTAGAAGCTACTAAATTTACTGAAGTAGGATACGTAGGTCGTGATGTTGAGTCTATGATTCGTGACCTCGTCGAAGTGGCGATTAGACTTGTAAAGGATGAAAAAATAGCGGAAGTAAAACCCAAGGCTGTAAATACTGCTGAGGCAAAGATAGTAAAAGCCTTATTGCCAATACGCAAAAAAGCAGAACCCGAAACTCCTGATGCTATTTTGTTAGAAGAATTAGTGAAGGATTTAAGAGACGGGAAGCTTGATAAAATTCATGTAGAGCTTGAATTCGATGAACCACCTAAACAACTCCAGATAGGTGGCTTTGGAGCCCCAGGAATCACAACAAATGTGGCAGACATTATGAGTAATTTTATGCCCAAAAAGCGCATTAAAAGACGCATGACCGTAGCTGAGGCCTATAAGATTTCTGTGGAAGAAGCGGCAGAACGCTTGATTGACCTAGACTCTATCAATGCTGAGGGATTAACAAGGGCCGAACAAGATGGCATAGTATTCATTGACGAAATGGACAAGATTGCTTCTAAAGGCAAATCTGGTAGCGGACCTGATGTTTCTAGAGAAGGTGTGCAACGCGACATATTACCTATAGTAGAAGGTTGCACAGTCAGCACTAAGTATGGTAATATCAAAACTGATTATATTTTATTCATAGCTGCTGGCGCATTCCATATAACTAATATAAATGATTTGATTCCTGAGTTGCAAGGCAGATTCCCTATAATTGTAGACCTATTAAGTTTAACAGAACATGACTTTTTCAAGATTTTAAAAGAGCCAGACAATGCACTGATTTTACAATATGCTGCATTATTAGGCGTTGATTTTGTTGATCTCAAATTTACAGAAGAGGCAATTGCAGAAATTGCACGTATTGCCTTCCTTGAAAATTCTACTAACGAAAATATTGGAGCACGTAGATTACACTCAGTAATGGAAATGTTATTAGAAGATATATCATTTACTGCTTGCGGTGGACATGATATGATAGAATTGGTGGTCGATAAGGATTATGTCGATATACACCTTGCTAAGACTTTAAAATCATTCGATTTGGTCAAGTATATTCTTTAATGAAATTTAAATAAGAGGGCTTTATGATAAATATACCAAAAGGTACAAAGGACACTTTGCCGCAGGATAGTTATAAATGGCAATATGTCGAATCTACGGTGCGTCGAATAGCTAATTATTTTGGATTTAGGGAAATAAGAACCCCCACATTTGAATACACAGAACTGTTTTTGCGTGGTGTTGGGGAATCTACAGACATAGTCGATAAAGAGATGTATACCTTTAATGATAAAGGGAATCGAAGCATATCATTAAGACCTGAGGGCACAGCTGGAGTTGCAAGATCATATATTGAAAACAGTCTTGAGAACAATGGGTTGCCTGTTAAAATGTATTATATAGGCCCTGCGTTTCGTTACGAACGACCTCAGTCTGGTAGATTGAGAGAACACCACCAATTTGGTGCTGAGCTCTATGGAAGTCCAACTCCATATGCTGATGCACAGATTATTTCTATGGCTAAAATGGTTCTAGATACACTAGGACTTCAAGATGTAACACTTAATATAAATAGTATTGGATGTCCTAAATGCCGACCAAATTTCGATAAAGCTGTCAGATCCTATTTTGAAACACATATTGACTCTATGTGTGAGGTTTGCAAAGAGCGCCTTGTTAAAAATCCTCTTCGTATTTTGGATTGCAAAGTCCCATCTTGTGCTACGATTGCAGAAAAGGCTCCATCTCCAGCGGATTTCTTATGTGATGAATGTGCAAGCCATCAGTCTCAACTCATCAACCTTTTAACTGATTCAAATCTAGAATTTAAGGTTAATCGTCATATCGTTCGAGGCCTTGATTACTATACTAAAACTGTGTTTGAATTTGTTTCAACCTTAATTGGTGCTCAAGGCACTGTTTGTGGTGGTGGGCGTTATGATAATTTAACTGCTAGCTTAGGCGGGAAAAACACCCCTGCAGTTGGATTTGGTATGGGGCTTGAACGCTTGTTAATGGTTTTAGCAGCATCCAATAAGTTTACTGGAAATCCTCCAGCACCTGAACTCTTTATAATCTCTACAAATGACAATATTACAAAATATGCTTTCAGGATAGCTAAGAAATTAAGAGATTTAGGAATATCTGTTGAAACCGATTTAATGAATCGTAGCTTAAAAGCTCAACTCAAATGTGCTAACAAAATCAATGCCAAGTATGTAATAGTATTAGGTGATGATGAAATGACAACTAATGTGGTAAAGCTAAAAAATATGCAGACCGGAGAAGAAATATCATTAAGCCTTGCGGATATTCCTTGTGAAATGCGTTCATTATTGAACAGCCACTTCTGAGATTGTATACAACTATTTAAAATAATTGATGAATCACTCAAATTTTATACTTAAATAACCAGAAACAACACTTAACTTTAATTGGATGTTTTATCCTAAACTTTGGTTATATCATTTATCCCTATGGAATGTTCTTTCCAAGAAAAAAATTGGATGCCATGCACAATAAATACAGTTATTTAATTTGACGAAAAATGCGATTGAATATATTTCTTTATTTATTGATATTGTATCGTTTTAACTTACACATCCTATTCAATTGTTTTTAATTTGCACTGTGTTTTTTTAAAATAATCCTCTGCTATTGTCACTTAATTGACACAGTTGTTTGGTATAATAGATATAACAAATGAATTTTGTATTGAATACTTGTACTTTGATAAAAAATAAGGTACTTATTCTTAACAAGGTAGCTTAATTTTCATATTAGCTTACTTGCAATCTTGTCTGGAGTCATCAATACCAGATTAGAATGTTACACTAAATTGATATAGCAAATTTACAGCAAGTTTTCATATAATCGAACCGTTGGATTTTTTAGTTTCTTTTTCAACGGTTCTCCTTATGATATATATTATTTCCATTGCTCATTAAACCTTTAATTGCGTCGTTTTCTCTAATGTTTATAAATTATTATTTCAAATGCTTGCCTTATAAAAGTTAATCATTCTATTCCTAATCCTTATATTGATTCTTTAGAGCTGTGATGACAGGTTCTGCAATTCCAATTACAATTTGCATCTAGATATCTAAGTAAAAATTAAATGTCTAACTTAACCTTCCAATTTTCAATATCAAAAATATGTACCTTTCATATTCATAACTTGTGCTCTTATAACATGCCCTTAGTGAAATACTCTTTTAATTTTTATAAGTAAAATCTCCAATTAAATGATGCGAATTGTCACATTTGGTTTTATTATGATAATACGATTCAATTAGTCTAAAATGTTTTTACTGTTATTCTTTAAACATATTTTGATGCATATAGACCCTTATTTTAAATTAGTACTTTGTATCCGTGCAATTTGCTCTTTCTCTGCAAAATACAATACACGCAAATATCACTGATTCAAAAAGAACAGAATGTTTTTACTTAAAATTACAGTAAATGAATCTATGGTTTGCCGTCAAAATTCCAATCAACTATTTAGACATATTTAATTAGTAGAGTGTCTATCTGTCTATGTCAAACAATTCATGGTATCCAGAGCTTGACTTTTGGGATGCAATTTGTTAAAATTGATTATCTGCAAATACAGAGCATGAAAATATCATCTGTGTCAAAAGCACTAGGTAAAATGGCCACTAATATTTATGAATAGTATGAGGATCTGTATACCTATGGTAGGAGGAGTATTGTAAAGCTACATACTACATATTAGAACATAATCAAAGATCTTAAAGATAATGTAAAAGTACGCAAAACAAAAGAGAATGGAACAAGTACATAAGTCGTATGTGCAATCCTAAAAAATGGAGTATTTCTTGAGAGAGGAAATAAAATGAATTTTAATATAGTAGTAGGAAATCCTCCATATCAAGTTGTAGATGGGGGCGCAGGAGCTAGCTCAATACCTATATACAATTTATTTATTGAGATTTCACAAAAGGTATCTTCAGAATTGGTGTCTATTATAAGTCCTGCCCGTTGGATGATTGGAGGTAAGGGCTTAGATGATTTTCGAATGAAAATGTTAAATGATAACCATTTTATGCGACTAACAAATTTTACAAATTCTTTTGATGTCTTTGATGGTGTAGATATTATGGGTGGGATTTCATTTTTCACTTGGGATAAGCTTCTTGAAAAAAAGTGTCATATAATAACACATAATAGCAATGGACAAATTGAGAACACTGAAAGATTCTTGTCAGAAGATGGGTTTAATACTTTTGTGAGAAATGAAATGTGTCTAGAAATATATAACAAAATAAAAGACAAATACACAGAATCATTTAGTCAATTGGTTGCAAAACAAAAACCATACGGATTGCGCACAGATTTCTTTAAGGATCCAAAAAAATATGGGCTCCCAAATATTAGTGAATCCCCAATAAATGATGGCTATTCAATTTTGGG
>JAIRMA010000065.1 GCA_031259085.1 Christensenellaceae bacterium | reverse complement strand
TAAAATTTTTGATTTTTTATAGCAGTTGCTAGGAATCAAAACCTTGCACATATTATACTATGAATTATAAAAAAAAGCAAGAGAACGCGAAAGAACACAAGACTTTTTTACTTTTTTTTACTGAGAAGGAGTGAAACATTTTTTTACTAATAAATTTAATTGAAAATATGGAAAATATGCTAAGGAATAAACAAAAATCACACCAAATTAGTGTAATTAAAATAAATAGTTGTTAAATGTTATAATAGTGCTAAAAAATATTAATTATAAACTTTTTGATTTGTCCGATTGATTTTAGCGCTCAAGTGCAAATAAGAGGGTGAAATATGGGGCACTGTCGGCGCAACTATAAAAAAAGACTTCAAAAAATCTGAAGTCTATTTTATTTTATCGAAGAATAATACGATTACTTATCTTTTATGTTTCTTCATCTTCAGGTTCAGGCGGAGGCAATTCTGTCGGAATCTTTGTCTTAGTTTCATCTAAAGGGATTTTCTTTTGGTCACTAACTACTATAAAATGAACTGAATCACCTTCGAATTTGATTTGCGATGCATAATACTCGTGTACTTTTGGAGTTAATATATCAAATATGCTCGAAGGTCCAGTTGTAAATAAACCACCGTCAATAAATTTGTAATAATCAAATGCGTCACCTTCAACATAAATTTGATCTAATGTGTAATTATGATAGTGCCCGCTAACTTCCATGCTTGCATTAAACGTTTTCATAAGATTTCTAAAACGAACGCTTATATCTTCAACTTCAGCGTATTCAAAATCATGTGATAGAACAATATTATATACATCATCTCTAACAGGGAGTGATTCGAACCAATCAAGTTCCTTAGTCAAATATTGTTTGTAATCATTAAATCCTAAGTGTTGCCAATGATCATCTGGTTCTGATTCGCCAGAATCAAGCACAGTAAACAAATAGTCTCCTCTTTCAACCTGATAATAAAAATTATCCAACCCTAACAATTCTGGAATATTAGGTACAACTGTGTCAAACCGCGTTTCATGATTACCACGGACATAAATTACAGGTTTTGTACTATATGACACGGAAGCAGCACCTACTAGCATATATTTTATAATCTGTTCTTTGTCGACAAAGAAATCAGCATAATCACCTAGAATTATGACTAAATCTGGGTCATCTAAATATGAAACAGACTTTTCTAACAATTCCGTTTGATGATGCCAGTCAGACACAACCCTTATTAATAAATCACCAGTTTTTCTTTCACCTTGAAAACCATAATAATCAGAAGTAAGAGTTTCGCCTAATTTGCCACCATATGCTAACTTTGTTATAACTTTTGTTGTGCCTACACGATAGGTATTGTTCTCAAGATGTTCACGTGGAACATGTATTGCATGAATTTGATCAATCTTTTTTAAACCATCATCTATCGAATATACCTTGTATTGTGTGCCTTGGTACTCGTACTCAACAAATCCTTGTGAATCAGCGTTAACGCCAAACACTACCGAATAATTCCCATTCCCTATATCAAATACAACAGGATCAGATAAGAATTTAAATGACAGTGGATAAGTTGATACTATAGGTACTGCCATTGCGGCTAGGAATATCAGACATGTAATGATTGCAATTATATTGCGCTTTTTCTTGGAAATGAGTGGAAATAAGAAGAGTAGGAAAGGAACACCAATTAAAGCAACTAAATATGGAGCATATGATTTCAAATGTATTAATGCAGTTTCAATGTATGCAATTGTGGATATAACAAAATTTACATAAGTAAAGAAAACCCCTAGTACTGAGAAAAATATAAACACTATTGTCCATATTAGTTTGATTTTCTTTGGATTTAAGAAAGCTCTTACTGCATATAAAATTGAATATATAGCAATGGCTACCATAACATAAAATAGATGCTCCGAAAATCCTGCGTAAACTTCATGATCTATGTAAACATAACCTAATCTGAAAGTGAAATTTACAATAGGAGCAGCCAAGCTGATAATTGTGCAAAGCAAGATGAGAATCTTCTTAATTATAGACCTTTTGTAATCACCTTTTTCTTCGTTTGCAACACTCTTAAAAGGAACAGGCTCTTTTTTATTGTCGATTGCCCTTGGCGTTATTAGAGCTTCACGACGCTGATAAACTCTGTTTTCAGGTCTGTTAATCGGTTCTTGAATATTAATCCTATCCTCAGGAAAAATGTCATCAAGAAAACTATGGTAAACTTTTTGCGAATCAGGAGAATCGTTAGTCGATTTATAAGATCCACTTGGGCGATAATTTAAATTATCATAATTAGAATTATTCATCATCTCTCCGTTATAATAAATTTGTTATATGTAAAAACTATAATAGAATCAGATTAACTGTATTACAGCATGATTTCCTTGAAAAAAGCATGTCATGATTATTATTGTAAATTATATCACATTAAATTCACAAAATCAATATAAATGTAGAAATTAAGTCAAAATTAACTATTATTAAATATGCACGATCTTTTCTGTCAACGCAGAAGAATTGTTGTTAAGTGCATTACCTTTATCAATCGGGATATTTTTAACTTTATTGATACATTCGTAGATTTTAATCTCATTGATTAAATATGATTATAATTTGTTAAAATAATAATACAACTAATATAATTTATATTTTAAATTAAAGATAATAAGTTTAAATAAATGTAATTACATTTACCATCCATTATTAATATATGAACTTAAAACCATGCTATTTGATTTTACAAATCATCTAATTCCTTGTTGATTAATTTAATATCAAATTTTCTGATATCGAATTCTTCAAAATCGTATTTTTCACAAAAATCCGAATATGCTCTGCCTTTTCCCTCATTATATATATCTACAAAATCAGCAAGGCCATCAACCCCGCCTACATTCTCTATTATACCATAACACTCGCCATCTATCACACGTAGTAACTTAGTTTTATTCCATTCTACGTCATCTACGCTCTCGAGTGATATTAATACCTCCCATGCATTTTTTTCATCGTAATGTAATGTAGCTTTCCAGTTAGTATTATCTGTTACATTATCAACTGAGATTTTGTCATAGTCTACGTAATATTTCTCTTTGTCATTGAAAATTGATTTATCTACATCCTCATGTGTTGAATAAATTACAGCATTCTTGCTTTTGTCATTATTAAATTTTTTCCAAAGATCCTGAACACGTTTATTTCGTTTTATGTTTTCTATAAACCTATTCATATTCAAATTTTCATCACGTTCTTCTATTATACTATACGGATATTCAAATTGCATTCTAAACATCACGAGAACAGCGGAGGCAAAATCGGACATAGTGCGCTTTGCATTGATTTGGAACCGTCTCCATATCTTTGGTTCAAATCCTTTTAATTCAGCATAGAAAGTATATGTCCGTATTGTGCGTGTTTTTTTCCTTATTTCGTTTTCCATTAGTATCTCCTATTTTAGATAAATAATTTAAATTGATCAAAACAAATGTTAAATATCTAACTGAAAATAGTAATTGATTTTGCTATGAACAAAACAATCGCTATCTTGACAATAAATAATACACTAATTAACTGCCATATAAATATTTTTTAGACACTAACATGTAGCCTTATAATACACAAATAAGATTTATCTGCATATTAACGCTGAATCATGGATATATTAAATTCAACGAAATATTATTAGTTGTTCATATTATCTAACGTCTGATAGTGTTAAATAATACTGGTAAATGACTTTGATTAGATAAAAAATTCTATGCTAATTATTAATATTAGTGAAATATTAAAATTTAGTCATCATATATATTTAAGTTCATCTGACCCAAGTTACAATATTCTCATCATAAAAACCACGAGATCCAAAATCAACCGCAGGATAACCTATTGCTATTACGTTAAATGGCACTTTATTGGCTGACAATTGTAATAGTTGTTGAAATTTAGGAACCAGTTTTGTAGGATATATTCCACACCAGCAACTACCAAGCCCAAAGTCTGTTGCTTGTAACAGAATATTTTCAGTTGCGGCTGCACAATCTTGAGGCCACATGTTTTCTCCAGGTTTTCCATTACAGTTATCTAGAAGCCCCACAACAACAATACAACACCGTGAAGTTTTTATCATCTGTGCATAATCATGAATTTTAGTAATTTCGTTTAGCACTGTATCGTTTTTAATAACAATGAATTCCCAGGAGCGCGCATTACAAGCTGAAGGGGCAAGCATAGCAGCTTCAAGTAAATCTTTAATTACTTCATCAGGTACTATTTTAGATGGATCAAATTTTCTTATTGATTTTCTTTTTCTAAACAAATTATTTACCATGTGTATATTTTAACATATTACTAATCATTTGTAAATAAATAGTATTAATACTAAAATAAATATGATATTTGATATAATAAATACGACTATTTATAAATATTGTTGATACTTTTATTTATGCTTAGTTATCAAACATTACAAAATTTCTTAGGAAGTTAATAAAAATTATTCGAAAACCTCTTTTCAAACAAGTCTAAACAGCTTTTCTATTGGGAATGGTAATTGTCTAGAGAAGTTTTTATAAGCTCTATAATTCTATCTTTTGTATAAACAGTACTTAATTGTTTAGCCATATTCTTTAGAAACATTAACAGCTGACTTTTTATCTATTAAAACATTTTCACTGTGAGATACTGACGATGTTTAACGGTTGGATTACTAAAATGCTTAAATACCATTAAAGGAGTCTATATGTTTAGACATGCTTATTGACTCCATGTTGTTATATAATATTTATGACTATTATAGTATAAATATTTTTCAGAAAAAGTCAGGTAATTCGACAAAATTATAACAATTTAGTTAAAATACATATATAAAATGGAAATCTAATCAAATTTAGTACAATTTTGATATAGCTATTAGCTACGTGAGTATGAAATGCACTAAAATCAGCACTGCTAAAATGGGAATGTGGCTCAAATCTTTGTGACAAAAAGTATAATTTTTTTTAATGATATCTTTATGATTTAAGTCTAATTGACTATGAAAATCAGTCATGAAGTTTTATCGACTTCATCGTAGCACTATGCCTTGAACAACTGATTTTGATACAATCAGACGCACTTTGAGGTTGCGTATGATTGTTTGCCAAAGGGTGCATTTTATCGTTTGTCATCTTTCGACTCCTGCCATTTCTGCTTCGTCAGCACCGATTTCGTAATCTCGCGGTTGATATAGTTGATGACCGTCTTTTCGGTTTTGCCCGCGTAGAACTTCCGCAGCTTCTCCATCTTTTCAGGCTGAGTCGTCTCCAAGAACTGAAAGAGCAGTTCCTTGTCCATCGCAAAATCCGCGTCCCAGTCCGTTTAGGCGTTACGGATAACGTAATCGCTCTGGTCGCGCAACTCCTCCAGAATCAGATACTGGTAGTCCTTTTTTTCTTGAAGCTGGTCTGCTCGGATAGACATGGTATTCTCCTCCTGTTATATCAATCGCGCTGTGATTTCTCTTCCAAACTGTTTAGTTGGGCGATGAACCTGTCATAGTCGCTCTCAAACAGCCTGTCTTGTATCACACGGTATTTTTCAAATTCGGTCAGCGCGTGTTGTTCGGCGATTTGCGCTGAAATCTTGCCTGCGTTGATCAAAAGCTCATTGCCATCGGCCTGCAGGATAAGGTCAAGATGCTTCGCCCAGTCCTCCATCGTCATGGGCATATGCGCCAAAGCCCTGCGCTCGGCGAGGTCGAGGTATGCCGACACGATTAGCTCAAGGGAGCGCATCTCTTTTTCGGTCAAGTAGTTCTTGGCAATGGTCACGTCGCTTTGCTGAATCTTGCCTTCGGGCGCGTCTTTCCAAGTGATCAGCCCCATATGCTCACGCTCGGCGTAGGCGCGGCTACAAATAACCTCCGCCGCCGTGTTGCCATGAACCGCGAAATGCAGTTTGTTTTGCACCTTGGCGAAAAATTCCATCGTGGTCTTGGCAGTCTTGTCATAGTCGAGGGAGGTGGCATAGATGTCGGTAATCTTTTGATGAAACCGTCGTTCGGAGAAACGTATCTCACGAATCTTTTCAAGCTGTCTATCGAAATATTCCTGCGTCAGGATTGTGCCTCCGTTTTTCAGCCGTTCCTCGTCCATCACCCAGCCTTGAATCGTGTAATCCTTAACGATGCCGTTTGCCCACTTGCGGAACTGAACGGCGCGGTCGTTGTTGACCTTAAAGCCCACGGCGATAATCATTTGCAGGCTATAATGCTTCACGTCCCGAGTTACTTGGCGTGAACCCTCGACTTGAACTATTCGGAAATTCCGAATAGTTGCCTCCTCCGTTAGCTCACTATCAGCGAACACCTTTTTTATATGTTCGTTTATGGTGTGGACTTCTACATCATAAAGGGTCGCCATCATTTTCTGCGTCAACCAGACGTTCTCGTCTTGATAGCGCATTTCAAAGCTCTGCTCGTTGTCGCCCGTCGCCGCGATATAGGTCAAGTATTCTGCCGCCGAACTGCGAATTGTAATTTCGTTTTTCTTTTTGCTCATTGCACAGCACCTCCGCCTGCCACGCGCTTTTTGCCCGTGACGTATTCGTAAATCAGCGACTTCTTATACTGCCGCATAACCTCGGCGGCTTTCTGTTTCTCGGTGATGAGGTCGTCGACCTCGGCGCACTTGCGTTCGGGAAACTCTACGATTGCCGTCTGCTCTCCCTCGGGAATAGTAGGGACGTGTAGATTTTTCAATGTGCTGGAATATATGACCTCTATCGTTGTAGCATTGCTGAGGTTTAGTATTTGAGCGGTTATCAACGCTGACTCGTTGAAATTAACTCAAGAAGTTTATATTTGTATATCCTCTCATCAATGTTGAAGCGAATTAAACATGGATGCAGTATTCCGCGTGGTGTATAGTGGTCGCAGCCTCGGCGTTTTCAGAGAATCTCTGGATAATCTCCTAAAAATATACCCCGCCTTGATGCCGTCCACAGTAGTAGAATTCAAGTCGAGTTCGGAGAATTTGCGAACGACGCCCAAGAGCCAGTTGTTCTTATCCATTTTGTCGATTTCCTTCTCGAAATCAAGATTGTGGATAATGCTCCTGACGTTTGCTGAAAAGCCCTCTATGTAACTCTTGAAGTTCGAGACGTTGTTATCAGCGTCATTCAGGAGTTCGGCAAGGGTATAGCAACTTGTGTTGTAGAACCTGTAGCTAGAAACCTTTTCAAGTATCTGTGGCGGGACGTCGCGTTTCGCTTCAAAGGCGGTGACAACCTTGTCCTTGGTAGCGGCAAGGGCGCATTCAAAGCGGCGTATGATTATCATCGGGATAATCACGTACTTATATTTGTCGGACATGTATGCGCCCATCAAGCTGTTAGCGATTGAAAATACAAGGTCGACTTCTTTGCTGACGTTGATGGTATATCACGACGAATTGATTGTATCAACGACTGTTGATTAAGATGGTGCGGACGACAGGACTTGAACCTGCAAGGTAATAAAACCACTAGAACCTGAATCTAGCGCGTCTGCCAATTTCGCCACGTCCGCAAGATACTATAATAACACTCAATTTTTAACTTATGATAGTAAAATATTATTGCTTCTAAAGTAGTACAATTATATCATATTATTCTAAAAATATAAACCAATTTAACCATAATTTCTGAGTTATGTAGATTTCAACAAAATTTTATATTGCATGAATATTGACAACTAATAAAATTTATGCTACTATTTACGTATGAAAACTGGAATCACAATATTTGCAATAGTCGTTTTAATACTTTGTGTAATGTTAGCAATAATAAAGAGCAAGAACGATACAAAATTTGTTAAGTCTAGTACATCTTACATTTCTATTTCTTCAATGCCAAATAATTCAATATCATCATACCGTTTCAGTGTTGATTACTGATTTGATTTTGTAAAGACATTAGAACAGTTATTATAAATTATTAAAAACTGCCAATTTACAATTTGCCTTGTTAAGACAAACTAGATTGTTTATTCAATTTGGTTATTGCATCACCAAAAATTTGTTAATGTTACTTAATAATTATTCATTTACCTCAAATCAACATCCTTATCAACAGTAATGGGTGGTAATGAATTAATAATTTCCATCGTTTTGACACTAACTGTAATTACTGATAATACAAGATTAAGTATGTATTTTGGATTATCTACGTATTTACACCATTCGTTAGGGTCTAAAATAATACCGCTCTCCTTATCTATCTTAATTTGATATTGATCTATGATGTGATTTAAAACGCTTTTCCCTCTAAAAATATAGTCATGTGTAGCTAATGGAATATTTTCTATTGTTATATATTCATTATAAACAATAACATCTCTTTTCTTTGTATCTCGATAATGCATTTTTGTAACATTATATATTTCTTTATCAATAGTAACTTTCAATTCATTTAGTGGCATTATATCCTCATAATTAAGATGTAATGACGCTAAGTGACGTCCAGCGTCACTAAATGCAATAAAATCCTCTATCGATTTAACTAATGGAATTCTAGGGAATTGTAATCTTAAATCATCTGAAAATATTGATTGATAGGCTTTGCTATGCAAAAGACCATATATATAGTAGAAGATGTCTGTTTTTTCAAACCTTTTTTTGTATTTTAATTCTACTAAATTCGCAAAATAATCACTAATCCCATCCTTTCTTGTATTTTCATGTATACCGTCATCAAAAACAGCTGTTTGATTGTTTTTTATTTGCTTGTTCTTATTCACATCATATATATACAGTGGAAAACAACGTGTGTTATCTAAACACTGAAAATCAACAATATTTCTCGCCATTAATACATTAAATTTATTTTTTACACCTGTTCCTGAAATAGATATAACTAAATTATCTGTAGGTTTTTTAGGAAATAACAACTGTGATTGACCTAGTACTTCTACAAAATCGTTTGAATAATATAACAATTTTTTTACAAACGGTCGATACATAGCTTCCACTATCGAATCACTGTTATATTTAATGTCAATATTTTTTTTGAGTTTGACAAGTAAACTCCTCGTACATGAAAATTTTCTATTATCCACATCATGAGCTCGTCTACTCTTTTGCTTTATATAATTATCTATACAGATATTGATATTATCAGATAAAGTATCATAAGAGTATGAATATGCCCATTTATCACGACAAGTTATGACAGCATGTGTATAAAAATTAAAAACGCTATTCTTACTATTTTGATTATTATGTACTTTATTTGGTGCTAATGGTATAAATTCATTGAAAATATCA